>JAKAZP010000065.1 GCA_021815905.1 Pseudomonadota bacterium
CGCGCCACGAAGCGCTCGAGGGCGAGGACCGCGTCCGGGGAGTCCTGCGCCTTCCCGTAAAGATGCGCCGCACGCAGCAGCGCCGCGCTTCTCAGCGCCTGCGGCCGCGCGCTCTCGTCGGCGACTATCTCGAACTCGGCGGCGGCCTGCCGCGGCTCGTTCGCCCCGGCGTAGGCGACGGCCAGCTTGTCGGTCACATTCTTCGCCAGGGTCTGGTGCGGGAACCGTGCGCGGAAATCATTGAGCACTTCGATGGCGCGCGGCCACTGCTTGAGCGTGATGAGCTCGGCGGCCGCGTCGTAGAGCGCCGTGGCGCAGATGCTCGAGCCGGGCGCGAGTTGCTCGACCCGCAGGAAGTCCGAGACGGCGCCCTCGGGATCGCCCGCCGCGCGCCGGGCCGCTCCCTCCTGGTACACGGTGGCGGCGAGCCGCTTGGTCACATCGGCGCGCATCTTCGCATCGGATCCGGCGAGCGCGCGGGCGGCGATGAAGGCGGGCTCCGCCTGCTCGAAGTGGCCCTGCCGATACTGCGCCTGCGCGATGATCATCCAGGCGATGCGCCGCCTGGCGGCGCTCGCGGGGGACTTGCGCGCGAGCAGCATTCCCGCCACCTGCGCGGCGCGCGGCAGATCGCCGGCCGCGTACAGCGCTTCGCCGGCGCGGGTGAGGACGCCGGCGCTGTCGGGATGATCGGGGAAGGTCTGCGCGAAGCGGATGCCGGAGTCGACGGCCTGCCGTTCGAGCCGCGCTTTCGCCTCGCCCTCGAGCCCGGCCGCGGCGCGCCGGTAGGCATCGAGCGCGGCATAGCCGGCGCGCGAGGACTGCGTGCTCGGCGGGTAGTCGTAGGCGGTGTGCTCGTAGGCCTGCGCCGCCGCGCGGTAGCGGTGCTCCGCGAACAGCGAATCCGCGAGGCGGTAGCTGACGGTCGGCGCATCGCCCGCATGCGGGAAGGACTCGAGGTACTCGCGATACCAGTGCGCCGCGGTGGCGTAATCGGCTGCAGCGCGGCTCTTCTGCGCCACCGCCTGATAGTAGGTGGCGACGTCCCTCAGGTCGTTCGCGAGCTGAGCGACGACGGCGGGGTGGTCGGCGAGGGTGTGGCGGGACCAGAACGGCGAGCCGAAGCCGTAGCGCTCGACGTAGACCTGTTTCGCCTTGACCACGAGCTCGCCGAAGCCGCCCTTGGCGTAGGCGTCGATGGCGCGCGCGGCGAGTGCCGGGGCGGCATCGGCATCGGGGCGGCGATCGACGTACGCCAGATAGGCGGAGGCGGCATCCTGGTAGCGCTGCTTGGCGAGGTAGAGCTTGCCGAGCTCGCCGTACAGCAGCGGCTCGTACGGCCGGGATCCGTAGCGATCGAGGAATTGCGCGATCGATTCAGGTCCCGACTCCTGCGAGAAGGTGATGCTCATGACGCGCAGGGAATCCTCGACGAGCTCCCGGTCGGCGCGCTTGAGGCTCGCGAGTGGCCGTACGCCGCCATCACCCTCGATGAGCTCGCGATCGAGGAGCCTCGCGAACAGCGGCAGGCTCGCCGCCGGCTGCGACTCCTTGAACAGCGACCAGCCGCTTTTGTACAGGCTCTGCACGTAGAAGCCGGAGGAGGGACCGCGGGCGATCACCGCGGCGTAGGCCTGCTCGGCTTCGGCGTACCGCCGCGCGGAGAACAGCAGCTCGCCCCGTCGGAACTGCACCTCGTCGATGTCGGTCGACTGCGGATAGCGCGCGACGATCAGATCGAGCGTGCGCAGCGCCTGCCGCGGCTGGCCGGTCGTGTCGTAGGCGCGCGCGAGCTGATAGAGCACCGCGTCGTTGTGCGGGTAGTCGGGATAGAGTGCGAGCAGCGTCTTGTACAGCTCGATGGCGCGCGCGCTGTGCGCATCGACGGTGGTGAGCTCGCTTTCCATCCGCTCGAGCTCCCCGGCATCCAGGTTGAGATCCGCGAGCCGGCGCAGCGCCGCCGCGCGCAGAGCCGGGTCGGTGTGCTGCAGCGCGAGGAAGTCCCGATAAGCCTTCATCGCCGAGGCGCGGTTGGCCGGCACCCGGGTCTCGGGCGAGAGCGCGAGGGGCTGACGCCCGAGGTCCGCGAGCGTCGGAGCCGCGTCCCGGACGGGGCGGCTGGCGCACGCGGCGAGCCCGAGCGAGAGGCCGAGCAGGAGCACGCCGGCTCTGACGGTCGCCCCTCTCATGGCCGAAGTCCCGGAGGCGAGCCGCCCGCGCCTCGGTGGGTACGCGCGCCGGGTGCGCCTTCGGCGGAGGAATCGTAGATCGAGGCGAGCTCGAACTGCGCCTGGGTCCGGTCGCTCTCGAGCAGCTTCTTCTGCCGCTCGAGCCGATCGACCGCGATATCGGCGAGCTCGGCCGCCTGCGCCCGCTTGGCCGATGCGACTCGCTCCTGCAGGGCCGTGAGGCGTTGCTCGAGCCGGGTTACCCGTGCCTCGAACCCGCCCGTGCCGACCGGCACGGCCGCCCGCTCCGCCTCGAGCCCGCTCCAGCGGCTCTGAGCGGTCGCGACCGCGGCGTCGATGCGCTTCAGCCGCCGGTGCGCCTGCCACAGCCGCCGCGGGAACTGCTCGCTCATCCGGAAGAGCAGCACGCCGCGCACCAGGCGCAGCCGCTCCTCGAGCCCGGTGTAGGTGCGGGTCGCGGGCGCGCCGGCGAGCGCGGCCTTGACCCGCTCGATGAGCGCCCATTGCTTCCGCTGGGGTCCGGTGGCGAGCGCCGCGACGTCGTGGGTGCGCGCGACTTCGGTGAGGCGGGTCGCGAGCCGCGCTCGACTCCGCTCGAGCCGCGAGAGCGCACCGGAGGACAGCAGCGCCTCGACGCGGGGCATCCGCTCGGCGTAGGCGCGCCGGCGGGCGGTGATCATGTCCTGGAAGGCGGCCATGCTCTGCGACCACTGCGCGAGCATCCGTCGCATGAGCTCGAGATCGCGGTAATTCCTCAGCCCGTGTTGGAACTCGTGCCCCGCGAGCACGGCGTACAGATAGTGCGAGTCCGGGGAATTCGGCAGCGACGGCAAATGCCAGTACCAGCCGTAACGCAGCCGGTCGGGCAGCGCGCTCGCGTTCAGCAGGTCGTTGCCGCCCAGGGCGGCGTCGCGTCCCGCGGCGGGATCGGCGAGCAGCTCGGGAATCAGACCGCCGCCGCGAATGCGCCGGACCGCCCGATCGATGCGCGCTTCGGCGGCGCCGTAGGAGTCGACGGCGGTGCGATAGTATCGGGCGGCCTCGGCGCTCGCCCTGAGCTCCACGAATGCGTACGGCACCGTGAGATAAGCCTGTTGCACGTTCGGGTCGAGCGGACTGCGCCGGCTGAGGGCGAGCCACGGGGTCAGCGCCGCGCGGTAGTCACCGGCGGAGGCGGCCGCCCAACCCGCCGCGAGCAGCGCCGGGTCGGAGAACGGGCCGCTCAGGCGGACCCGATCGAGCGCGGTGCGCGCCGCGGCCGCCTGCCCCGCCTTGAGGTCGGCCACTCCGAGGGCGAGGTTGGCGCGGTCCTTGAGGGCGAGCATCTCGGGTGTGAGCGCGTACATCGTGCCGACGGAAGTCAGGTAGGGCGCGGCGGCGGAAAGCTTGCCCTCGCGCGCCAGCGCCACCCCGAGGTTGAGCCGCGCGTAGGCGGTCCATCCCTGCTCGGGGCTCCGCCAGCCCTCGAGCTCGCGCGCGGCCTGGGCGAACCGTCCCTCGCGCATCCACACCTCGGCGACCAGCAGCCGCCGCTGCGGCTCGAGATTGCCCGAGAGGCTCCCGCGGATGTGCCCGAGCGCGCGGCCGGCTCCCTCGAGGTCGCCGCTCGCATAGCGCACGCGGGCCAGATAGAACCAGGCGCGGTTGCGCACGCCGGCGGGCACCTGACTCGTCAGCAACGACTCGAACAGGCGCGAGGCCTTCTGCTGCATGCCGAGCGACAGATACAATCCGCCGAGGAGCAGCCGGCTGTCGGTCTCGTGATGCGCGAGCTCGTGCCAGTGCTGATAGGCGAGCAGCCGCGCGGCCGCATCGAAGTCCCTGCCCTGATAGAAGTAGTAGAGCACGTCGCCGTAGGGCAGGTCCTCGACCTTCACCGCCGGCAGCGTGTCGGGGCCGGACGGGCGCGCGGCTGCGCTTCCCGCGGTCGCGAGCAGCGCGAGGCCGACGAGGAGGGCGGGGCGGCTCCAGCGCACCGGGCCTCACTCCCAGTCTTTGATGGCGAACTCCGGCTGCAGCGTGCGCGGGTCGTCGGTGATCTTGAGCTCGAGGTACTTCGCGCTGATGCTCTTGCTGAAGTCCAGCTTCGCGCCCCGGGTGTAGTTCATCTCGTGCGGACCCTTGCCGGTGAAGAACGCCACGAGCTCGTGCTTGCCGACCTTCACGTTGCCGATGTAGAGCCGCTGCACGCCGCCCTGCTCGAGCGCCGAGACTTCGCGGGGGGTGTACAGGTAATTGGCGACGTCCTTGCCATCGAGCCGCAGTTGCACCGAGTCGAGGGCGAAGAAGGTGCCGGCGTCGATCGAAACGAACACGGCCACCTGGGTGTTGGCCGGATAGAGCAGCTCCTGCTCGAGGATGAACAGATCGCGATTCAGGCCGAGCACGTCGCTCTTCAGCGCCTGCACCTGCTGATCGACGGTCTGCGATCCGGCGCTAGGGGCGGCGGTGGCGGCGGCGGCACCGTCCGGTGCGGGCACGGCGGGCGGCGCGGCGGGGGAGGCGCCCGGGGTCGTCGGCGAGGGCATCGCGGCGCCGGCGCCCGGCGGCGCGACGGCGCCGAGCGCGAGCAGCAGGAGGGCGAGCGCGGCGGCCGTCGCCGGAGCGCGCGTCCCGGTCCCGGGGGAGTTGGAATGCGTGAGGTCGAACATGGCTGATGCGCTCATTCGGCCAGAAGCTGGCTCAGCTCATCCTCGCAGAGCTTGCGGCTCGAATCATTGAAGTCGCGCATGACGTAGCGAATCCTTCCGTTCCGGTCGATCAGCAGCGTCAGGGGCAGGTCGTCCACACGGTAGCGGCGGCTCACGGTGTTCTTCGGGTCGAGCAGCAGCGGAAATGTGACCCGCATCTCGCGCGCGAATCGCAGCCCCGCCCGGGCATCGCCGGTCACCTCGACGCCGTACACCCGCAGCCCCTGCGCACGGTCGCGGGAGAAATCCTGCTCGAGCGCCTGCAGCTCCCCCCGGCAGGAGCCGCAGTCACTGCCCCAGAAGCTGATCACGACGACTTGGCCGACGTGCTCCGAGAGCCGCACGTTCGGCCCGCGCAGCGCGCGCAGGGCGAACTCGGGCGCAGCGCGACCGAGCAGCGCATAGTCCGCCGCGGTGGCTTGACCCCCCGGACCGCAGGCGAGCGCCAGCGCCGCGAGCAGCGGCCATCCCCGCGCCGCGGCGCGCCGACTCGCCGTCTGCGCCCCTGCGCGCATGGTCAGACGATCGCCGGGAAGGCGATGAGGGAGGCCTGATCGCTCGAGGATCCGAGCCCCTGTTGCGGGAAGAGCGTGCCGAACTGTCCCTCCGTCCCATGCAGCGCCATGTAGTTGAGCACGACCATCTCGACGAGCTGCACGACCGCATTGGAGCCGGGGCTCGAGGTGCTCACCACCGCGCCGTCGGAGCTGAAATAGCCGATCTGCTGGCTCGCGGCGCCGTTGCGCGGTGCCGGCCGGCCGTTCGGGCTGTACACGAGGAAGAAGGTCGCGGCGACCGAGGAGGCGTCGCCCTGCCAGGCGAGCTTGTCGCGGCCCGCGGCACTCGTGTCGACCATGCTGCTCGAGGTGAGCGACCCATCGCTCAACACGTAGATCATGACGGGCTTGCCGATCCGGTGCGCGTACTCGAGCACGGCGCCGATCATCTGACCCGCCTGGAAATTGCGCGTCTCGCCGGTGGCGCGCGTGTTGTCGTGGTAGTCGAACCCGCCGAGCGCGATGGTGCCCGCGCCCGCGAAGCCGTTGAGCACGAGCTTCATGACGGTCGCGGTCATGGCGACATCGGGGTCGCTGAAGTCGGAGGCGCTGAAGATCGGCGCTCCGCCGCCGACGATGTTCGCATCCTTCGTGGGATCGAGGTCCGAGGGGTTGCCGAACTCCGCCGAGTTGTTGACCGCCTTCACGTAGCTGCAGCGCACCTGGTTCTTCAGTTGCGCATCGGAGCCCGGGTCGGTGTAGAGCTGAACGCCGGGCGTGCCGGTCGAGGTGTCCGGCTCGGTCAGAACCCCGGTGAAGGAGGCGGCGGGGTCGGAGGCGCTCGGCTGGTACAGCGCCGTGCCGGAGCTGATGCGCTCCTGGGACTCCTGCACCGCCACGGAGAGCGCATCGGAGCTCGCGCCGCCCGCGCTCACCAGGCCGACGGCGTCGCTCGGCTGATCGATGGTGCTCGGCTGCAGGGCGGGGTTGATCGGCACGCCGCCGAGATTCGGCGGCGCGACGGAATTGCCGCCGGAGACGGTGGGCTCGGTCCCCACCAGCGCGAGCAGCGAGCCGTTGGCCCCCACCGTCGCGATGCCGTACATGGGACTGTGGGGATTGATGTCGGTGTCGTTCTCCGACAGCGCCGGGAACACCGCCCCGTTGGTGGCCGCGGCGGCCGCGGCGCTCGCCTTCGTCAGGATGCCGCGCAGGATCGCTCCGTCGGAATGCCACAGGAGTCCGAGCGCATCGCTCACGAACGCGCCCTGGGTGGGGACCATGTTGCCCGGAACGCCCATCTTGGCGTAGCCCGCGGCCGAGAGGAAATTGGCCTGGCCGCCCTCGACGCCGACGATGACTTCGGAGCCGACCAGATTCGCCCCGCCCGCGAGGTCGAAGCAGATGAACGGGATGAGACCCGCGCCGAGGGAGATGTTGCACTGGCTCGATGCGAGCAGCGCCTGGATGTCGCTCGAGAGCGGTATGGCGCCGCGCGCCTCTCCGGGCTTGAGCAGCGCCGCGAGCCAGGCCGGCGCCATGATCATTCCCGAGGTGCCGAGCAGCCCCGCGCCGAGCAGCTCGCGGCGCGTGATCGGGCGGCTGTGGTTCTCGTGCAGGATGGGCTCGTGCAGCGCGTGTGGGCGGGGAGGCTTCTTTCGGATGAGCATGGCGTGTGATCTCCTCGTGCCCGGTCACTTCAGGACGAGAGCGGCGCTGCCGAGCGCCGCCTGGCAGGCGGCCTCGGTGGCCGTTTCCACGGTCGGAGGGGTGCTGAGCGTCAGCGTCGGGATCCGGTTGAGCAGCGCGCCGAGCTCGTTCTGCAGCGCCGTGGCATAGGTCGGGTCGACGGTCGCGCCGACCGCGAGCGCACTCATCAGCGGCGTGATGACGATGCTCTGGTTGGAGGAGCTGCCGAAGAACGAGGCCGCCGTGCTCGTGAGGCTGGCGTCGAGCCCGGTGCCGAAGAACTTGTCGCGGTAGGAGGCGTTCATCACGAGCTCGCCGCAATAGACGCCCGCGAGCTGCGAGATGGCCGTCTGCTCCGAGGCCGTGAACGCGCTGATCTCGGGCACCGAGGGGAGCGACTGCTCCTGGCTGGCGTAGAGCGCGGAGACCGCCGGATCGGTGACCGGCACCCCGGTCGCCTGCGAGAGCGAGGCGTTGATCTCGGCGAAGAGGTGCACCCCGAGGTCGGGCTGCGGGGTGTTGTCGGTGGCCGGCGGATTCGGGGGCACGACCGGATCGACGTACACGTGAGTGCTGCCGCCGAGCTGGTCGAAGGACAGGAAGAACATGTCGTTCTGCACGCCCTCGTCCACGCCGATCACCGCGCCGACGCTCGAGAGCAACTGCCCGCTGCCGGCCGTGTAGGCGGACCCGCCTATGGTGGTGTCGACGGTGGAGAACGACTGCCCGACGGTCGGGATCGAGCCGTTGATGCCGATGCGGATGCCCTTGATCGCGATGTTCTGCGGCTGAGCGCCGGCGGTGAGGCTGACGAACGTCGGATCGTAGAAGAGGTAGCTGTAGTCGTCGTACTGCATCGCCGTCATCATGATGTACGACTCGGGGATGCCCACGATGCCGCTGACGTCGAACAGCAGGTAGTATTTCTGCCCGACGCCGGCATTGAAGTTCTGCAGCACCTGCGCCGGGGTGAGCGCCGTGTCGTGGATCGCGAGCATGCGGATCTCGCCGAGCCACTGGCGGTCGCCGGTGGTTTCGTTGCCGAGCACCAGGGCGAAGGTGTCGTCCCAGTTCGCGAGCGAGCCGCCGCCGGAAGGATCGACGTCGCCGGTGAACTTGCCGTTGACGTACAGCCTCTGCCCGTTCACCGGGTCGTAGGTGAGCACGATGTGCTGCAGCGCCGCCTGCGCGAAATCGCCGCTCGCGGAAGTGAGGAGCGGGGTGCCGCCGTTGGTGTCGGTCGTGCTGCTGCGCGTGCTCGCCTGGTACTGCATGGCGTTCTGTCCGAGCGTGACGTCGCGCTCGGTGTCGCTGCCGGAGTAGCTGACGATGTTCGCCTTCGTCTGGGTGACGTTGGCGGGCGCGGCCCACACCTCGATCGAGTACTCACCGGTGGTCTTGATGAGATCGGCGATCTTCTGGCTGGTGCTGGTCAGCGCCTGGGCCTTGCTGCCCTGGGCGAAGATGACGCCCCACGCGCCGTCCCAGGTGAAATTGCCCGAGAGGGTGAGATCGGCCTCCGGGCTGACGCCGCTCGTGTCGTAGGCGGTATAGCCCGTGCCCTCCTTGAACTCGTATTTGGCGACGGTGTCGGCGTCGAAGCGGTTGCCCCCGGAGGCGATGATTCCCTGCTGCAGCAGCAGCGCCTTGGAGATGACCAGCGACGGGTCGACCGTGGTCACCGGAATCGTGTTGGCGAAGGCGGTGATGGCGGCCAGCATCTGCGCGGCGCTTCCCGGGCAGTCCGGGGCGCCGCCCGGGATGGTCGGCCAGCAGTGGTGCGACTCGTCCGCCAGGCGCTCGACGAAGCGCGATGCCGCCGGATCGTCCAGATTGATCTTCGCCTGCGCCTCGAGGTAGGCCTGATTCGGATCGGAGCTCGCGAAGTAGGGCGCCTGCGGCGTCGATGAGCCGGGATCGTGACAGGCGGAGCAGAATCGCCGCAGCACCGGCGCCCAGAGGAGCGACTGGAACTCGCTCGAGTCGGCCGGGAAGACCTTGGTCCCGCCGACCGACTGCTCGGGCGGGGGCACCAGCGCCACCTTCGCCGAGGCGCCGCTGCCGCCACCGATCCAGTTCTGGATCCACGTGAGCATGGTGTCGGCGCACGCCTGGGGAGAGGCGACCCAGCAGTTATGTCCGCTGCCGACCTTCAGCACGAGCTCGGACTTCCCCGGCTGGGACGCGTCGATGAGCGGCAGCGCGGCCTGGTAAGCGAGATTGACGTCGTCGGAGCGCGCGAACATCGGCGACTGACCACCCTGGTGATGGCAGCCGCCGCAGCGGTCCGGCGAGCGGACGTTCTGCCACAGCGCGTTCTGGAACGCGAGGACGTCGGCGCTCTTGGCGGCGGGACCGGTGTAGTTCTGCGCGGTGGCGGTCGTCCCCGTCGACTGGTTGACCTGGGTCGATGGGCCGCTCGGACCGCAGCCGGCGAGCGCCAGGGCGAGCAGCGCGCAGGCCGCCGCGGCGCGCGCGCGCGATGCGAGGAAAGCGAACGGGAGGCGGTTCATCGAGAAGACCTCCTGATGAGCCTGGCTCAATTGCCCGCGCAGGACGCAGCCGACTGCTGGAACACCTTCTTCAGGTCATAGCCGTCGGAGGTGAAGTTCGACTGGATCGTCGCGACCGTGGCCTGATCGGCGGTGCTGGTCGGAGCGCGCAGGCACACCGCCCGGAACACCTTGACCACCTGGCAGTTGGCGAACGCCTGGGTGTTCTCGAGCTCC
>JAKAZP010000066.1 GCA_021815905.1 Pseudomonadota bacterium
GCCGAGAGCGGCTCCTCGACCCGTCTCGATGTCAGGGGCGCGGGCGATCTGAGCGGCACGGGCTCCGCGGCGCGGCTGCTCGGCAACGACCCCCATCTTCATCTGATCGCCACCCTGACGAGCGCGGCGGTGCAGGTCGAGCGCCTCGACCTCACCGGGCGCGGGCTGGCGGTGTCCGCGGCGGGCACCGCCGAGCGCTCCGGGCCGGGAGCGTCGAGCGCGGTGCGCTCGGTGCATCTCACGGGGTGGGCTTCGCTGCCCGATCTCGCGCTGATCTGCCCGCGGGCCGCCGGCTCGCTCGCGATCCGGGGCACCGTCCGGGGGCCTCTCACGTCCCTGACCGCGCACGTGCGCGCGCAGTCGCGGCTGGCCCTCTACGGCTCGCGTCCCGGGAACGTGCAGGTGGCGCTCGAGGCCCGCGGGCTGCCGTCCGCCGCGAGCGCCGCGCTCAGCGCGAGCGGCATGTTCGACGGCGCCCCGCTGCGGCTCGCCGGATCGCTCACGCGCGCCTCGGCGCGCACCTACCACATCGTCGTCACGCGCGCGGACTGGAAGAGTCTCGCCATCCGCGGCGATCTGACGGCGGGCGCGAATCTCGCCGGTGGCCGCGGCAGCCTCGCGCTCAGCATCGGCCGGCTGGCCGACCTGCAGCCCTTCGTCGGAAGTCCGCTGCGGGGCAGCATCCGCGGCAGCCTCGCGCTCGTTCCGATCGGCGCGCGCACGGGCGCGCGGTTCGAGCTGATCGCACGGAACCTGAAGGCGGCGGGCGTCTCGGGCAATGTCAGACTGTCCGCGTCGGGACCGCTCGATGCGCTGCGGATCCGGCTGCTGGCGCAATCTCCGGGCTTCCACGGCTCCCCGGCGAGCCTCACGGCGGCCGCGCTTCTCGATGAGCGCTCGCGCGTGCTGTCGCTCGATCGGCTCTCGGCGCGCTACCGCGGGCAGACAGCGCGTCTGCTGCAGCCGTCCGAAGTCATGTTCGCGCGAGGGCTGAGGGTGCGCGGCCTGCGACTCGGGATGCGCAAAGCGGTGCTCGCGCTCGACGGGGAGCTGTCTCCGGCACTCGATCTCAGCGCATCCCTCCATGGCGTGAGTGCGCCGCTCGTCGACGCGTTCGTTCCACACCTTCTTTCGCAGGGCGAATTCGACGCGGTCGCGCGCCTGCGCGGCAGCCGAGCGGCGCCGATCGGGCGCGCTTCGGTCCGGATCACAAGGCTCGAGCTCGGAAACGGTGTGGCCCAGGGACTGCCGGCGGTCGACGCGCGGGGCACGGCGAGCTTCCGGGGCCGCACGGCCGAGGTGTTCGCCGCGCTCCATGCCGGCCCGGCGTCGCGGATTGAACTGAGCGGACGCGCATCGCTCGGGTCCGCCGGCGCGATCGCCCTCAAAC
Organism: Pseudomonadota bacterium; assembly: GCA_021815905.1. Next base: position 1,391 of record JAKAZP010000066.1, read on the forward strand.
TCGAAGGCAGGATGGACGCGAGCCTCATGAACTCCGTCCTCGAGGCGCGCGGTGAGCGCGCCGCCGGCACGCTGACGGTCGATGCCACCGTGACCGGCACGGCGCGGGCGCCGCAGATCGGCGGCACGGTGCGCCTCGCTCACGGGGATCTGCGGGATTATCCCGAAGGCGTTCACCTCGATGACATCAATGCGCGGCTGATCGGGGGCCGGGGAATTCTCCGGATCGCGAGCCTGACCGCTCGCGCCGGTCCCGGGCGGCTCTCCGCGCGGGGCACGATCGGCGTGCTGCAGCCGCACGTGCCGATCGATGTCACGCTCCTCGCGCATCACATCCAGCCGATCACCAGCGACTTGCTGACCGCGAATCTCGACACGCGGATGCGGGTCGCCGGCACGCTGGGCCAGCGTGTCGAGGTCACCGGCACGGTGCACATCAACCACGCCTCGATCACCATTCCGAACGGCATGCCCTCGAGCGTGCAGACGCTCGATGTGATCCAGCCGGGTCACGCGCCTGCGCGCCCGCTGCCGAAGCGGCGGCTCGTGGTCGGGCTCGCCGTCACCCTGGAGGCCCCCGCTGCCATCTTCGTGCACGGCAGGGGCCTCAACGCGCAGCTCGGGGGGCGGCTGCGCATGGGGGGCACCACCGCGGAGCCGCAGGCGAGCGGCGGCTTTTCCATGATCCGGGGCACGTTCTCCCTCGCCGGGACCTCGCTCAACTTCACGCGCGGCCGCGTGAGCTTCAACGGCGCGGGCCTGAGAGGCAGGATCGACCCGACGCTCGACTTCGTCGCGAAGACCACCGTCACCACGACCGTTCCGACCACCGTGACGCTCCGTGTCACGGGGTTCGCCGATTCCCCGAAGCTGGAGCTTTCGAGCCATCCGTCCTTGCCGCAGGACGATCTGCTGGCGCTCCTGCTCTTCGGCAAGCCCGCCTCGAAGCTCAACGCCCTGCAGGTCGCCGAAATCGGCGGCGGACTCGCCAGCCTCGCCGGCGTCGGGGGCGGCGGCGGCCATGGCTGGAATCCGCTCACCTGGATCAAGAACGGGCTGGGACTCAACTCCCTGTCGGTCGGCGCCGCCACCCCGCCCGGCGGAGCCGCGGCCGGCGGCGGCACGCAGGCGGCCGGGGCGAGCATCACGGCCGGAAAGTACGTTTCCAACAGGGTGTATCTCGCCGCGACTCAGAGCACGACCGGGGAGAGTCAGGTCCAGGTCGACGTCGACCTGAGCCGGCACTTGAAGCTGCAGACGCGACTCGGCAACGGCACCGCGACGGCCCAGGGGGTCACCCCGCAGAACGACCCCGGCAGCAGCATCGGCCTCATCTACGAGATTGCTTATTGACCGCCCCGGAGACGGGCTCCCGTCCGCCCGCTCGTCGCGCCGGGACTCGCCCCTGTGCCTGCGGCGGGTGCTCTGCGCTCGAAGCGCGGGCAGGCCTACTCCAACAGGCGCCGCAGCCGATAGAGCGCCTCGTGCGCCGCTTTCGGGGACAGCTCATCCGGATCGAGCGCCGCGAGCGCCGCGCGCAGCGGATCCTCGGCGGGACTCGACTCGGGTCGCGGAGCAAACAGCGGCAGCTCGGCCTGCGGCTGCTCGCTCGCCTTGCGGCCCGCTTCCTGACGGTCGCGGCGCGACTCGAGCATCTCGAGATAGCGGCGTGCCTGGGCGATCACTTCCCGCGGTACGCCCGCGAGCTGCGCCACCTGCAGTCCGTAGCTGCGGCTCGCGGGACCTTCTCTCACGGCGTGCAGGAACACGATGCCGTCGGCGTGCTCGGTGGCATCGAGGTGCACGTTGGCGCAGCCCGCGACTTCCGCCGCGAGTCCGGTGAGCTCGAAGTAATGCGTGGCGAACAGGGTGAAGGACTTGAGCCTCGTGGCGATGTGGCGGGCAATCGCCCAGGCGAGGGACAGTCCGTCGAAGGTGCTGGTGCCGCGGCCGATCTCGTCCATCAGAATGAGGCTGCGCGGCGTCGCGTTGTGCAGGATGCTGGCGGCTTCGGTCATCTCCACCATGAAGGTGGAGCGCCCGCCGGCCAGGTCGTCGGCGGCGCCGATGCGGGTGAAGATGCGATCCATCGGGCCGATGAGCGCCCGCTGCGCCGGCACGAAGCTCCCGAGGTGCGCCAGGATGACGATGAGCGCCGCCTGGCGCATGTACGTCGACTTGCCTCCCATGTTGGGCCCGGTCACGATGAGCATGCGCCGGGAGGCGTCGAGCTCGAGATCGTTCGGCACGAAGGGCGTCTTCGCTGCGCGCTCGACCACCGGATGACGGCCACCCACGATCTCGAGCCGCGGCGCATCCCCGAGCCGCGGCTCGCTCCACTCGAGCGCGCAGGCGCGCTCGGCGAGCGCACCGAGGGCGTCGGTCTCGGCGAGAGCCGCCGCGGTCGTCTGCATGACGCCGAACGGGTCGATGAGCTGCGTCAGAATCTCCTCGTAGAGATCCTTCTCGCGCGCCAGCGCCCGCTCCCGGGCGCCGAGCACCTTGTCCTCGAAGCTCTTCAGCTCCGCCGTGATGAAGCGCTCGGCGGACTTCACGGTCTGGCGGCGGATGTAGTCCTTCGGCGCGCGCTCGGCATCCCTGCGCGCGATTTCGATGAAGAATCCCTGCACGCGGTTGTACCCGAGCCGCAGGCCCGCGATGCCCGTGCGCTCGCGCTCGCGCCGCTCGAGATCGAGCAGAAACTCGTCGGTGTGCGTGGCGATCCGGCGCAGCTCGTCGAGCTCGGCGTCGAAGCCGGCGGCGATGACGTCTCCGTCGCGCACGAACGCCGGCGGCTCGGCGGAAATCGCGCGGCCGAGAAGCTCGGCGACGTCGGTGTGAGCGCCGATGCGCGCGGCGACCTCAGCGAGGAGCGGGGAGTCGATCCCGCCCAGCACCGCGCGCAGCGCGGGGACCGCGGCGAGCGATGAGCGCAGCTGGCCGAGATCGCGCGGGCGCGCCGAGCGCAGTGCGACGCGGGCGAGGATGCGCTCGATGTCGCCGATGCCTCGCAGGTGCTCGCGCACGCCTTCGAACCCGCGCGCATCGACGAGCGCGCCGAGCGCGTGGTAGCGGGCGCGCAGGGTATCGTGATCGGTCAGCGGCCGGTTGAGCCGGCGGCGCAGCTCGCGCGAGCCCATGGCCGTGACGCATTGATCGAGCAGGGCGAACAGCGTCGCATCCTCGCGCCCGCTCAGGCTCGCATCGAGCTCGAGATTGCGCCGGGTCGCCGCATCGAGGATGAGCGCATCGCCGCGCTCCTCGACGGCGAGTCCGCGGATGTGCGGCAAGGCGGATTTCTGCGTGTCGCGGACGTACTGCAGCAGGGCGCCGGCGGCGGCGATCGCGAGCGGCAGCTCATCCACGCCGAAGCCCTTCAAGTCGAGCGTCCCGAGCTGATCGGTGAGCAGCCTCGAGGCGCTCGAGAGCTCGAAGTCCCACGGCGGCCGCTGCCTGAGCGCCGTGCCGCCGCGCTCGAACGCGCCGCTCTCGGCATTCTCCGGGATGAGCAGCTCGGCGGGCTTGATGCGCTCGAGCTCGGCGGCGAGCGCGCCGCCGCCCTCGGCCTCGAGCACCGTGAATCGGCCCGCGGCGAGATCGAGCCACGCGAGTCCGAAGCGCGCGCCTTCGGCAATGGCCGAGGCGAGCAGGGTCTCGCGCCGCTCATCGAGCAGGGCGGCGTCGGTGACCGTGCCGGGGGTGACGATGCGCACCACCTCGCGCTCGACCGGGCCCTTGGATTTCGCCGGATCACCGAGCTGCTCGCAGATCGCGACGCTCTCGCCCTTGCGCACCAGCCGCGCGAGATAACCTTCCACGCTGTGCACCGGCACACCCGCCATGGGGATCGGCTGCCCGGCGGACTGCCCGCGCGACGTCAGGGTGATGTCGAGCAGCGCCGCCGCGCGGCGCGCGTCCTCGTAGAACAGCTCGTAGAAGTCCCCCATTCGATAGAAGAGCAGCGCGTCCGGGTGGCGGCTCTTGATCCGCAGGTACTGCTGCATCACGGGGGTGTGGGAATTCGCTTGGTCGTTCAATGACTTGATTTGCCGTGGCTCTCGGACCCAGTATGGCGGCGGATCCGATCGAAGTCGAATGGCTCGGGCGTTGGAGCACGCTCGCCCGCAGAGCTGCCGGTGGCGCGCTGTCGGGCTTCCCGCTTCCTCAATTGCAGGCGTCAAATCGTCCCGGCTTGGAGGAACCCGGTACACCCGGTGCGTCCGGCGCGAGGTTCCTCGAGCGCCAACACGAAACCAGCGACAGGATGACGGGCGCGTGACCTGCGGCCGTCTGCTGCGGGATAAGGGGGCGCGCGCTTCTCCTCAGAGCGCGCCGGCGATCATCGCCGCGGCGCGCGTGCGCGCGGCACTCTCGTCGATGCGGCCCGCGGCAATGTCCGCGAGCAGGCGGGCCTGCTCCCGGTAGCGCAGGATGTAGAGTGCGGTCCCGAGGCTGCGGGCGACCTCGAACAGGGTGGCACGCACGTCGGGCGCGAATTGCTCCCCGTTCCGCGGCATGCAGATGACGGCGCCGGTGAGCAGCTCGGCGGTAGTCATCGGGAAGGCGAGGCTTTCGGTGGCCAGGGCGCTTCCCATCTGGTGCAGGTCGACTTCCTGGCGCCGGGCCCGGAGCGCGATGAAGGCGGCATCGTCCGCGTCGACCGTCTCCGGCCAGGGTCTGCCGCGCGAGACCCGCAGCGCATACCCGTCCTGGGCGCGCTCGTAGATCGCGACTGCATCGCAATGGCGGATCAGCTTCTCGACGGCGATCTCGAGCAGGCGGCTTTCCTGCTCGATGTAGCCGCATTCGACGGCGAAGTTACGGAGTGAGGCGATGGCGAGACGCTGCTTGCGGAAGAGCGCCCGCTCGAGTCCGTGCTCCAGGCGCTTGTGCAGCGGACTCAGCGCGACGGCGAGCAGGAGCGCGGCGATCGCCTGCAGCGCCCAGCTCAGCTTGTCACCGATGGCGAGCTGGTGCAGGCCAAGCTCGAGGACCGAGAAGATTCCGAAGAGCAGCGCCGTGATCCCGGTGTACAGCAGCGCCCGGTTGACGATGAACGACACGTCCACCAGGCGATTGCGCAGCGCCGCGTACAGGTACCCGATGAGCGGCAGCCATTGAGCGTAGCGCACGACCTCGGCGAGGTAAGGATGGCGCCGCGCTGGAATGGCGACGATACAGACGATGATCGCGAGAAAGCTTGCGGTGCTCCAGAGGACCCACCGGATCCTCAGCTGGCTCTCGTGATCCGCGCGCCGGTATCCGGCGAGCAGCACCAGCAGCGCGAGCAACACCAGCATCCCCGCCATCACCGTCGTCAGCTGGTTGAGGACCGGGGACATGGTCAGGCCGCTGACGATGAAACCGATGGCCGTGGTGGCGGCGATGACGGATGCGACCACCATCAGAACCGCGACCGTGAGGCGCGCCGCCCGACGAGCGCGCGGCGACAGTCCGGTGTCCGCCATCGCCTCGGCCATCAGGTACAGGGCCGGAAGCGACACGAGGTACTGGCCCACCACGACGAAAACCTGGAAGGAAGCCGCCACCAGGGGTGGCATCACGGCATTCAGCAGTCCGGAGGCCAGCACCGCAAACATCGAGAAGGCGCACAGCGCCCGGCTCGCCCGGCCGCGGCCTCGCCACAGGGTGAGGAAGGCCAGTGTCGCGAGCAACGGCACGGCGAACAGAGAATCCAACCAGCGGCCGAATTGCTCGAATCCCGAAACCGAAATAGGGTCGGTCGTGACCGAGGCGTTCACGACGCGTCCCTCGCGGCGCACCGCCACGACGAAGCGGGTTCCGGCAGTCAGGCGCAGATCGAACAAGACGGCTCCCCGCGCCGCCGCAGTCATGGCCTGGGGGGCGAGCACATCGCCCTCGCGCAGAGGCGAGGGAAGGGGGAGATCACTCCGTGCGTGGACGACGAAACGGCCGCCCGCGCCCTCTATCGCTTTGAACGGAATCCGGGAAGCCGTCCACAGACCCGTGGTGCGCAGCTCAACGATCGCGACGCAGGCGATCGCGACCACGGTGAGCAGGACTCGGATGGCCAATGCGCGGCTCAAGAGACCCCCTTTCGTGATGTCCGCGACCGGTCGAGCCGGCGGTCCCGCGGACCACGGGCCGGACACCGGGGTGGCGTTGGTCGCAAGTCTACCCGCTTCAAGAGAGCCGTGCGTACGGCGGCTCGACACGGCGCTTCACCCGCGGCGGGAATGCAGGCGCGTCCCCGCCTCGTGCGCTGCTCGATTCGTTCGCGGATCTCGCGCCTGCGCCCGCGCGACGCACCGCTCAGTGGGCGGGGGGCGTGAGGCCCATGCGTGAGAACCGCGCGGCGATCTTGGGGCTCGCGGCGGTGGCCGCCGCGAGATCGGCCTCTCCCTTGGCTTTCTCCCCGAGGCGCAGCTCCGCCAGGCCGCGCCCGTAGAGCGAGTCGGCCAGCTTCGGGGATCGCTCGAGCGCGGCATCGTAATCGGCGATGGCCTTGTCGAGCCTGCCGAGGCGCAGCCAGGCGAGGCCGCGGCTGTCATGAAAGTCCGCCGTGTGCGGGTCGAGTCGCAGCGCGCGCGTGCAGTCGCGAACCGCCCGATGCACGTCCACATTCGCCACCGCCTCCGACCAGCAGCGCGCGTTGAGCGCGAGCGGAAGTTCCACGTCGGTCCGGTGATAGGCGATCCAGAGATCGAGCTGGTGGACGGCGCCCGCGTATTCGCCAATGGCCTCGTAGAGCCGGGCGAGCGCGAGACGATCCTCCGCTTCGGGTGGAGCGAGCCGGTCGGCCGCGTCGAGGTCCGGCTCCACTCCCGAGTGCAATTTCGGCAGTTGCAGCTCCGCGCGGGAAAGCAGCACAGGGTAATCGCCCCGGGAGATCCTGAGCGCCGTGTCGAAATCCGCAAGCGCGCGCGGGCCATTTTTCAGCCGCCAGTACACCAGACCGCGCTGATAGAAGTCGTACGCGTCGTTCGGCGCGAGCTGGCAGGCGCGCGAGAGGTCCGCCAGCGCCCGGTGCAGCTCTCCGCGCGAGGCGTATGCGGTGCCGCGCCGCATGAAGCCCGCGGCATCGGTGGGTGTGCCGCCGAGAGGCGAGGCGGGCGATGGCGCGGCGGCGAGGCTCGCTGCAGCCGATGCCGCCGTGTTCGCCGTGTTCGTGGCGTGTGCCACGTTCAGCGCGAATACCGGCCCCCCGCTGTAGGTGAAATAGATCCTTCTCTGGCTGTTGGCGATATAGGCGTGATGGGCGAGAAAGAAGTCCTCTCCGATCACCATGTCGGCGCGCGTCTGCAATGCGTCCAGATGTCCTATCAGAATGTGCGTATGCTCGATCTTCTCGCTGCCGATCTGCAGCGAGACGATGGGAGCGCTCCAGACTTCGACCGGCCGCCGCCCCATCCCGAAGGTCATTCCGATGCGCTTGACGCCGGGACTGTTCGGGGTGACGCCGATGAGCCGCGCGGCGCTCAGGGAGAGCAGCGATCGTTCCGCGCCGGTGTCGAACATAACGCGAATGGAGCGTCCATCGAGCTTCGCGCTGCCGATGAGATGGGGATCCGACTCCGACGTCCGCTCGAGGCTCACCTCCGCCACGGCTTGGTTACGCGCCCAGTACGCGACCTGAGCGCCGCGGCAGTGCTCCGGCCTGATGAGACGGAAGATGCCCTCCGGTAAATCGAGCTCGACGTCGAAAGCCCCAAACAGGTTCTGACCCAGAAGCCCTGCAACGCCGCCGCCGAAATCATTGCCTCCTACGAGGAACGGGACCCCGTGGAACGGAACGCCGCCGAGGGTGAAAGTGCGGGCAGTCGCCACCTGGGGAGCGAACGAGCCACCCACGCCCGAGATGCGCAGTCCGTAGGGAGCCGGTTGCAGCGGCAGCTTGAAGCGCGCCGCCGCGGCCGGTGACATCATTTGATAGAACGCGCCGGTGTCCACCATGAAACGTGCCGGCGCGCCGTTGATCTCTGCGGTAACGACCACTCGCGAGTTCGCCATCGTGACTGGAATGTTGGCGGCCACGAGTTTGCAGCGGTCGCCCGCCGACGCCGGAAGCGACAACGCCAGCAGCAGCACGATCGCTCCGGCCGCGCGCGCGAGGCGCCTCGAGGCCAGGATCCATTCGTCCGGGCGCATGCCCACGCCCTCAGCGAGCGCCTGCGGCGAGGGGGGGGAGCCCCATGGCCGCAAATCGGTTCACCACCTCGGGCTGCAGCTTCTTCGCGGCCGTGATGTCGGCCTCGCCGGCCGCCGTCAGGCCGCGGCGCAGCTCGGCGAGCCCGCGCCCGTAGAGTGAGGTGGGAATCCGGGGATCCATCTTGAGCGCCGCGTCGTAATCGTCGACCGAGCGGTCGAGCTGACCGAGCCGCAGATACACCAGGCCGCGGCTGTCCAGGACC
>JAKAZP010000067.1 GCA_021815905.1 Pseudomonadota bacterium
GAGAGGGAAACACATTCACGCCGCGGATGATCAGCATGTCGTCCGTGCGCGCGGTGATCTTCGCGATCCGGCGCATCGAGCGGGCGGTGGGCGGCAGCAGCCGCGTCAGGTCGCGCGTGCGATAGCGGATCACCGGCAGCGCTTCCTTGGTGAGCGAGGTGAGCACGAGCTCGCCCTCCTGCCCCTCCGGGCGGACCGCGCCGGTGTCCGGGTCGATGATCTCCGGATAGAAGTGATCCTCCCAGATCACCGGCCCGTCCTTGCTCTCGACGCATTCGCTCGCGACACCCGGTCCCATCACCTCCGAGAGTCCGTAGATATCGAGCGCATCGATCGAGAATCGCGCTTCGAGCTCCTTGCGCATCGCTTCCGTCCAGGGCTCCGCGCCGAAGATGCCGGTCGCGAGCGAGCTCTCGCGCGGATCGATGCCCTGGCGCAGGAACTCCTCGGCGATGTTGAGCGCGTAGGAGGGCGTGACCATGATGATGTCGGGCCGGAAATCCCGGATGAGCTGCACCTGACGCTCGGTCTGGCCGCCGGATATCGGAATCACCGTGCAACCGAGCCGTTCCGCGCCGTAGTGCGCGCCCAGCCCTCCGGTGAACAGGCCATAGCCGTAGGCGACGTGCACGATCTGCCCCGGCCGTCCGCCCGCCGCCCGGATCGAGCGCGCCACGAGGTCCGCCCAGGTGTCGAGATCGCGGGCGGTGTATCCGACGACCGTCGGCTTGCCGGTCGTGCCGCTCGAGGCGTGAATGCGCGCGACCTGCGCGCGCGGGACCGCGAAGAGCCCGAACGGGTAGTTGTCGCGGAAATCCTGCTTGGTGAGGAACGGGAACTTCGCCAGGTCCTCGAGCGAGCGCAAGTCCTCGGGGTGAACGCCGTGGGCCGCGAAGCTCCTGCGGTAATGCTCCACGTTGTCGAAAGCGTGCCGCAGCGACTCGCGCAGGCGCGCGAGCTGCGCGTGGCGCAGCTCGTCCGTGCCCGCCCGCTCGAGAGAGTGGCTCGATGACATGCGCGAAGTGTTCACGGCCTGCGGGCGAGCGCTTGCCCGCGGGCGCCGGACACTTGAACGGGACTGCCAACCGGCGACGGCAGCCGCCGGGCCGCGCGCGGACTCAGCCCGAAATGAGCCGAGAATGCCCGACTGAAATACGCGAGGTCGCCGAAGCCCCAGCGGAACGCCACTTCGGTCACCGTGGCGCGCGTTCCGGACGCCTGCCGCAGATCGAAATAGCAGCGCTCCAGGCGCTCGCGCCGGAGCCACGCGCCGAAAGTCAGCCCCTGGGACTGGAACAACCGCTGCAGCTGTCGCACCGACACACAGGCCGAGCGTGCCGCCGCCCCGCAATCGAGGTCGGGATTCGACAGCTGCCGCCGCAGCAGCCCCTGCACCCGTGTCCATTCGGTCTGCGGCGTCACGCTCGCGAGCGGCCGCAGCCCCGCCTGATCGGCGGTGACGAGAAGTGTGACGCCCTCGATCAGCTGGGTGCGCAGCAGCGCGGCTTCGGCCCCCGAGAAGCGCGCCGCTTCGGATATCGAGCGCGCGAGCAGCGCGTGCAGCGCACCCGCATACCCCGTCCCCGCCACGACCGTCGCGAGTCTCCCGCTCCAGGCGAGACCGTGAGCCGAGACCACTCTGACCGGCATGTGCAGGGAGAGCTGACGCGAGAAGCCCTCGTACAGGAACTCCGAGCTGCGCCGGCCGTCGATCAGGGTGGCATCGCCGGGCCGCAGCGCCGCCTCGCGCTCCCCCTGACGCATGCGGCTCGTGCCCTCGAGCTGCAGCACATAAAAGAGGAGTCCCCCGCCTTCGGCGCCGGCGGTGGCGCTATCGCGCACGATGCGCGAGGGGCTGCCGGCGATGCTCGCGCACTCGATGCCCGCGAAGCGCTCGAGCGCGATTTCCCCCGAGAACAGGGCCGGCTCGCGCGCCTCGACCTCGAAGCCACCGCAAACCGCGCGCAGCATGGCGCGCCAGGACGGCAGCCGCTGCGCGCCCGGGAGAGATTCGGTATTCAGACGTAGCAAACTCACGTCGCTACCCGCGTGCAGCCCCGCCCCGCTTCCGAGGCTATACAGCCGCCAAAGTGCCGTCAATCCCGCAACGGGGACCCCCGAGTCTCCCCGTCAGCGCACGCGCCGCGCGCACCACGGCGGTGGAGATTCTCCCGAAATCCGCATCGAAGGGCTTGCTGTAGCCGAGCGCGACCAGGGCGAGCGTCATGGCGCCGGAATGGTCGAACACGGGCACCGCCATGCCGCCGATGCCGGGGATGAACTCGCTGGTGCGCGCGAATCCGCGGCGCCGGATCCGGGCCGCGATCGTCTCGAGCTCCTGCGGGGAGCTCGGCGCAAGATCTTTGGCCGCATTGTCCGCGAGCTCGCGCTTCGCCCACGGCAAGGTCATCCCGGCGGGAAGGAAGGCGAGAAACGCGCGCCCCGTGGCCGAGCGCGTCAGCGGCATGACCGAGCCGACGCGCAGGCTCGCGGCGACCGGCGTGTCGGCGCCCATCCAGCGCACGATCGTGGGACCCTGATTGGCCCAGACCGCGAGCGCGACCGTCTGGCCGGTCTCGCGCGCGAGTTCCACGAGCGAGGCGCTCGCGATCGACACCGGATCGAGCCGGGCGAGCGCCGCGAGCCCCAGCTCGAGCGCGAACGCGCCGAGATCGTAGCGCCCGGTCTCGACCTGCTGCTCGATGAGCCCCGCGCGCCCGAGGCTCACGAGGTAGCGGTGCGCCTTGGCCGCGGGCATCGCGGCCGCGACGGCGAGATCGCGCAGCATCCGCGGCTCGCGCGACTGCGCGAGCGCGGTGAGCAGCCGCGCGCCCATCTCGATCGATTTGATGCCCTGCTGCCTGCGCCTGCGAGTCACGGGGTCGGTATCCGGCTTGACGGACCGTCGCTCCTGAGATTACTCTTTGATTAACATGTTGTCTATTTCATAATCACAGCGAGGGCACGCCGATGAGCGCTACACCCGGCGGCGGCGCAAGACGGGGCGGTCAGGTTCTCGAGCGGTTGCGCCAGCGGCGGCCGGCCATCTGGTATCGCGGCGAAGCGGTCTCGGACGTCACGGCGCACCCGGCGTTCCGGGGCGGCGTGCACACGCTCGCCCGTCTCTACGATCTGCAATGGGAGCAGCCGGAGGTCTCGCTCTACGACTCGCCCACCTCCGGTCACAAGGTGGCGCGCTCGTTCCTCATGCCGCGCACCCGCGAGGAGCTCGTGAGCATCAGCCGCGCGATGAAGGTGTGGGAGGACTACACCTTCGGAATGATGGGTCGGGTGCCCGACTACATCAACCGCGCGATGACCGGCTATGCCGCCGGCGCCCGCTTCCTCGCGGAAGCCGACCCGCGCTTCGGCGACAACGCCGTACGCTACTACGAGTATCTGCGCGAGAACGACCTGTGCCTCACGCACACGCTCATCCCGCCGCAGGCCAACCGCGCCGTCAGCATGGCGAAGCAGGCGGATCCCTTCCTGGCCGCGCGCGTCAAGGAGGAGACCGACGCCGGGATCGTCATTCGCGGCTGCCGCATGCTCGCGACGCTCCCGATGTCGGATGAGATCATGGTGTTTCCTTCGACGCTGCTGAAGAGCGGCGAAGAGGACGCTCCGTACGCCTTCGGGTTCTCGATCGCGAACGACACGCCGGGACTCCGGTTCATCTGCCGCGAGAGCGTCGACTACGGCCGCTCGCATTTCGATCACCCGCTCGGCTCGCGCTTCGAGGAGATGGACGCGGTCGTCGTGTTCGACGACGTGTTCGTCCCGTGGGAGAACGTGCTCCTTTACCGCGACGTCAAGCGCTGCAACGAGGCCTACGCGCGCACCGGCGCCGTCGTGCACATGACGCACCAGGTCGTGGTGAAGAACATCGCCAAGTGCGAGTTTCTCCTCGGACTCGCCTCGCTCATGGCGGGCACGATCGGTGCGGAGGTCTTCCAGCACGTGCAGGAAAAGCTCGCGGAGATCTGGGTGAACCTCGAGACCATGAAGGCGTTCCTGCGCGCCGCCGAGGCCGATGCGGCGCTCGACGAATGGGGGGTGATGCGTCCCGCGTGGAATCCGCTCGATGCGGCGCGGAACCTGTTTCCGCGGCTCTATCCGCGCATGATCGAGATCATCCAGCAGATCGGCGCGAGCGGCCTCGTCGCCATGCCGACCGAGGCGGACCTCAAGGGCCCGCTGCTCGAGGACATCCGCCGGTACTATCAGGCCGCGCGCGCCGACGCCTTCGATCGCATTCCCCTCTTCCGCCTCGCCTGGGATGCCGCGCTCTCGGCGTTCGCCGGGCGCCAGGTGCTTTACGAGCGCTTCTTCTTCGGCGATCCGGTTCGAATGGCGGGAGCTCTCGTCCTGGGGCACAACGGGCAGATCCAGGAGTATGCGGAGAAGGTCCGGCATTTCGTCCGGCAGAACCGGGACGAGGCGCTCGCCGGGATGCCGGCCGTCTCAGGCCTCAAGGCTTGAGCGCTGGATCCGCCCCGCCCGGCGTGCGGCGCTTCCGCGAGGCTTTCGGCCTGTTCGCGACCGGGGTGGCGATCGTGGTCGGGCGCGCCGGCGAGGAGCTGCTCGCGATGACGGTCAACGCCGTCTCCTCCGTCTCGCTCGATCCGATGCTCGCCATGTTCTGCCCGGGCAAGAAGACCCGGCTCGCGCACCGGCTGACTGCCCTCGCCGGCTTCAGCATCAACGTGCTGCGTCACGAGCAGCAGGCGCTGTCGACGTACTTCGCCGGCGGGTGGCAGGGCGCCGCGGCGCCGCCCTTCCGCTTCGTGCCGACCCGGAACGGCATGAGGCTCGAGGGCTGTCTCGCCTCGATCGATTGCAGCTTCGAGCAGGTGGTCGATACCGGCGATCATTGGATGGTGATCGGCCGCGTGCTCGAGCTGCACACAGGCATCGAGCCGCACCGCCCGCTCCTTTTCTTCCGCGGCCGATATCACGACATCGACCTGGCGGAGGGCGCGCCCGCCCCCGATCTCGGCGACGTGCACGATGAGCCGCCGCACGTGTTCTACGATTCCTGAGGGCTCGCGCCGTCCCGGCGGCGGCGTGACGCGGGCCGCCCACTGACCGCGTCGAGTTGATACCTCGAGGCGCTCCGCTGCCGGCTCCCGGTCTCGATGAGCTTTCGACTCAACCGTCAGCTTTCGGCTCATCGGCGCGGCGGTCATTCCCGAGTCGACAACGGCGGCCCCAGGGGATTCGGTGGCGGGGGCGTCGGCGCGGGGACTCGCGGGTGGACCACCGGCCAGGGGCTCGCCATCTCTCCGACTTTGACCTCGATCAGGACCGGACCCGCCGCGTTGGCGCATTCGAGCAGCGCATCGCGCAGCGCGTCGGGGCCCTCGACCCCGCGGTAAGGCACGCCGAAGGCGGAGGCGAGCGTCCCGAAGTCAGGATTCCTGAGCTCGGTGGCGAACTCCTCGCCGAACACCTGCCGCTGTATGCGGCGGACGTTGCCGTAATGTCCGTCGGCGAACACGATGGCCGTGACGTTGAGGCGGTAGCGCGCGGCCGTGAGCAGCTCCTGCATGTTCCAGCCGATGCCGCCGTCTCCGTTGATGGAGACGACCCGCCGCCCCGGACTGCCAAGCGCCGCGCCGAGCGCCGTCGGCAGACCGTAGCCGAGGGTGCCCTGGTATCCGGGCGTGAGCCAGGTGCGGGGCGCGCTCACGGGAAAGGCCACATTCGCGAAATACCCGACCTGTGTCAGCTCGCTGACGATGATGCCCTCCTCGGGTATCGCGCTGCGCATCGCATCGACGTACGCGGCCTGCGGCTGGATGGCGCGCAGCTGCACCTCGCACCAGTCCTTCACCGCGGCGATGCTGCGCGCGCGCGAAGGCCGCGACGGCAGGTCCGCGAGCATCCCCGCGAGCCGCTCGAGCGCCGCCCGCGCATCGGCCATGACGACGACGCCGGGCACGCGCGGCTCGCCCGTGTGATCCGGGTCGAGGTTCACGTACACGTAGCGGCAGGCCGGATCGTCATGTGCGGGCCGGGCGTCGAGATCGAGGAAGCGTGTTCCGACGGCCAACACGACGTCCGCGTGGGGGAATACCGCCCGTCCTCCCAGGCTGCTGAGCGCCAGGGGGTGTCTCGAGGGCAGCAGTCCCCGGCCGCCCGCCGTCATGACGACCGGCGCCTGCAGTTGCTCGGCGAGGCGGGTGAGTGCCTCGCCGCAGCTCGCCGCCGCGGCGCCCCCTCCCGCCTGGATGACGGGAAAGCGGGCCGAGCGCAGCAGTGCCGCCGTCTCGCGCAGCGCTTGCTCGTCCGGCGGCTCGCAACGAGTCAGCGCCCGGTCGAAGAGCCGCGCATCGGCCTGCGCTTGCAGCACATCGGGAGGAACCTCGATCGCCACCGGACGCGCCACGCCGGAGCGCAGCTGAACGAAAGCCTCGTGCACGATCTCGGCGACTTGCTGCGGTCGCTTTGCGAGCGCATGCCACTTGGTCAGCTGCTGAAGGATCTCGCCCTGGCCGCGGATCTCGTGGAGCATGCCCTGACGGCGCCCGAGCATCCCGCTCGGGACCTCACCGGCGATGAACAGCGTCCGTGAGCTGCAGGCGTACGCCGTGGCGAGTCCGGAAAGGGCATTCAGCACTCCCGGTCCCGGCACCACCATCGACACGCCTTCCCGCCCGCTGCAGCGGGCGTAGCCATCGGCCATGTAGGAAGCGGCCTGCTCGTGCCGAGGCACCAGGAAATCGATCTCTCCGCGATGCTCCCGCAGGGCTTCGACCGCCCAGTCGAGTTGCACGCCGGGTATGCCGAAGACATGCGTCACGCCCTCGCGCAGGAGCTGCGCCACGAGCGCCTGACCACCGGTCATTTTCACCGGTCTGCCCCCCCGGGCCGCCGCGCCTCATCGCGCTCCATACTCATCACCGCGACGGTGCAACCCACCGCGAAGATCGGGATGGGCGCGTAGAACCAGAGTTCTCCCGTGGAGCCCTCGGTGGCGCCGGCGACGGCGATGAAAGTGCGAATCTCGAATCCCCCCTGCCCCGCCTCGCGCCAGATCTCCTCGTCGCGGTAGGCGATGAGCGCCTGGCGGTCGTTGCGCAGCATCCGCTCGAGGAACTCCCGATCCCAGGGCTCGTTGATGCGGCCGGAGTCGGGAGTGGCCGGCCAGTGGGAGATTCCGCCCGTGCCGATGACCGCGATGCGCTCCGGCCGCGCATCGCAGGCGCGCCTGAGCGAGCGGCCGAACTCGTAGCAGCGCTTGAGCGGAATGAGCGGCGGCCCCTGGCAGTTGATGTTCACCGGCATCACCGGCAGGTCATATCGCGGCGTGAGGAAATGCAGCGGCACCATGACGCCGTGATCGAACCTCCACTCCTCGGCGTAGGCGAGATCGATGTCGTTCATGACCTCCTGGATCAGCGCGCGCGAGAGCGCGGGCGAGCCGGGAATGCGCCGCCGGGAGATTCCGAGCCACGCCTCCTCCTCGATCGGTCCCTCGTAATGATCGGCCATGCCGGCGCAGATCGCCGGCATGTTGTTCATGAAGAAATTCGCGAAGTGCTCGGCGGCCACGACGACGAGCAGGTCGGGCCGGGAGTCCTCGAGCGCGAGCCGCATGCGCTCGAGAGCCGCGTAGAACGCGTCGCGAACCCCGGGCTCGGCCCGGTCCTTGCGCCCGGTGATCCCCGGGGCGTGACTGCAGACACCGGCAAATACCAGACTCATGGTTCGCGCTCCGCCCGCGGGCGTCGCCCGTCACCTGGAATCCGCGCGCGAATACAGCCCCGAGCGGACCGGACCGTATTGGCGCTCGCCCTGGCGCATCGCCTCCATGTACGCGCTCCACTCGTAGCCGCGCAGCGCCGCGTAGTGCATGAGGATCTGACCATTGACACCCATGACGTACAGCAATCCGATGTCCGGCTCGCGCACCGCGCGCCGCTCCTCCTCCGTGAGCTCGAACTCCCCGAGCAGACCCTCCATGTCCTGCTCCAGACGGCGGCGCAACGCCGGATCGCGGATGAGCTGGAACAGCAGCTTCTGCGTGTAATAGAGGCTCACGAGGGTTTACCCCCGCGCGGGCCCGATGCCTCCTCGGACGAGAGCTCCTCGAGCGCGGCTTCGAGCTCCCCGAGCAGGCCGAGGAGCAGACGCATGCGCGGGGCGCCGAAGCGACTCGCGATCTGCGCGTAGATCTTCTCCGAGTACGGTGCATGCAAGGCGATCAGCCGCAGTCCCTTCGGCTCGAGACTCACCACGCTGCGTCGCAGATCGGTGTCGACCTGGCGGCGGGCGACGAGCTCGCGCTTCTGGAGGTCGGGAAGAATGCGCGAGAGACTGGGAGCCAGCAGGAAGGTCGCCTGCGCGAGCTCGGTGACCTCCATCGGGCCAAGGTGAGCGAGCGCCCGCAGGATCCGCCACTGCTGCTCGGTCACCCCGTGCTTGCGCAGGCCCGGACGGAAGAGCCGCATCACCGACTCCCGCGCCCGCAGCAGCATCATCGGCAGAGATTCCGAGAACGGGCGCATGGGCACGCCACGATCGCCGACGGAGCCGCGACGCTCACTCATGGTCCGCCACCACTTCGTTGCGCAGCACGCCGACGCGCGAAACCTCGACCTCGACCACGTCGCCCGGCGCGAGGTAGCGCGGCGGATCGAGCCGCGCTCCGGCGCCTGCGGGCGTGCCGGTGAGAACGACATCGCCCGGCTCGAGGGTGCAGAACCGGGAGAGATAGCTGATGAGGAAGGGAATCGGGAAGATCATCCGGTCGCTGGTGTCGTTCTGACGAACCTCGCCGTTGACGCGCGTGAGCACCCGAAGGGGTGCCGCGCCGACCTCATCGGCGGTCACGAGCCCGGGTCCGATCGATCCCGAGCGATCGAAGTTCTTGCCCTGTGTCACGTTGAATTTGGAATGCCGCAGCCAGTCCCGGACGGAGCCTTCGTTGGCGCAAGTGTAGCCAAAGACGTGCTCGAGGGCGCGCTCCTCGGGGATGCGCCGGCCACCCGCGCCGATGACGATGGCGATCTCCCCCTCGTAGTCGAGCTGCTCGGACTCCCGCGGGCGAACGAGCGGCTCGCCCGGGGCGGAGAAGCTGCTGTGCGAGCGCATGAAGATACTCGGGTACTTCGGCCTCTCCGAGCCGTCGCGATACTCCTCGTTGCGCTCGGGGTAGTTGACGCCGATGCAAAAATACCGGGCGGCGCGTCCGATGGGATTGAGCAGTCTCGCCTCGCCCGCGGAGTAATCGGCGGCGGTGGCGCTGGCGGTGGCGCGCGCCGGCCCGATGAGTCCGCCCCGCAACAGCGACAGCACGTCCGCGGCGCGCTCTCCGAGCCGCGCGCCGAGGTCCACGATGCCGTGAGCGGTCAGCGCGCCGCACGAAACGCGACCCTCGGCCTGAAAGTTGACGAGTCTCAAGCGGCCCGGTCCTCGAGCAGGCCGGCGCGGCGCAGCACGCCATCGAGCCGGCGCTCGATCTCGGCGGTCGCCGGCACCATCGGCAGCCGGTGCTCGTTGGTCTCGAGGATCCCCAGCCGGCGCATCATGTATTTCATCGGGATGGGGTTGGTGTCGAAGAACACCGCCTGGTTGATCTCGAACAGCCGGTGGTGCAGCGCCTGGGCGCCCGCCATATCCCCACGCCATACCGCCTCGCAGAGGTCGGCGAGGATGCGGGGGCGGAGG
>JAKAZP010000068.1 GCA_021815905.1 Pseudomonadota bacterium
CCTCGTCCTGGCGCAGCGGCAGGGCTGCATCGAGCCCGTGCCGGCGCCGGGCGTCGGCCTCGTCGAGCCCCACGTAGATGTTGCCCTCGGCGTCGTACCAGGCCGGTATCCGGTGGCCCCACCAGAGCTGGCGGCTGACGCACCAGTCCTTGATGTTGCGCATCCAGTCGAAGTAGGTCCTGGTCCAGCTCTCGGGCACGAAGCGCGTACGGCCGGTCTCGACCGCCTCGATGGCGGGCGCCGCGAGCGGGGCGATGCGTACGTACCACTGGTCGGTGAGGTAGGGCTCGAGCACCGCGCCGCTGCGATCGCCGCGCGGCACCACGAGTCGATGCTTTTCCACCCGCTCGAGGAGTCCGCCGGCCTCGAGCTCGGCGACGATCCGCCGGCGGGCCTCGAAGCGATCGAGTCCGCGAAAGCGCTCGGGCACCTGATCGTTGAGCTGTGCGCGCGGGGTGAAGATGTTGATGAGCTCGAGACCGTGGCGGATGCCGATCTCGTAGTCGTTGAAGTCGTGCGCGGGGGTGATCTTCACGCACCCCGAGCCGAAGGCGGCATCGACATGGGCGTCGGCGATGATCGGGATCGAGCGTCCGGCGAGCGGCAGGCGAACATGCCTGCCGACCAGATGCGCGTAGCGCTCATCCTCCGGGTGCACCGCGACGGCGGTGTCCCCGAGCAGGGTCTCGGGGCGGGTCGTCGCGACCACGATCGCGCCGCCGCCGTCCTCGAGCGGATAGCGCAGGTGCCAGAGATGACCGTCTTCCTCCTCGCCCTGCACCTCGAGGTCCGAGAGCGCCGTGAGCAGCACGGGATCCCAGTTGACGAGGCGCTTGCCGCGGTAGATGAGGCCTTCCTCGTGCAGCCGCACGAACACTTCGGCGACCGCGCGTGAGAGGCCCTCGTCCATGGTGAAGCGCTCGCGGCTCCAGTCGACCGAATCCCCGAGGCGGCGCATCTGCGCGGACATGATGCCGCCGGATTGCGCCTTCCAGCGCCAGACCCGCTCGAGAAACGCCTCGCGGCCGAGCTCGGTCCGCTTGATCCCCTGCGCCTCGAGCTGCCGCTCGACCACCATCTGGGTGGCGATGCCGGCGTGATCCGTGCCCGGTTGCCAGAGCGTGTCGTCGCCCCGCATGCGGTGATAGCGCGTGAGCGTGTCCATCAGCGTGTGATTGAACGCGTGGCCCATGTGCAGCGTGCCGGTCACGTTGGGCGGAGGAATCATGATGCAGAAGGGCGCCCCGCGACCGCTCGGGGTGAAGCCGCCGCGCGCCTCCCATTGCTCATAGATTCGCCGCTCGATCTCGTGCGGCGCGTATGCCTTGTCCATGAAGGGATTATAGCCGGGCGGCCGGCGCGCTCATGCCGAGCGCAACGCGTGGTAATTCGGCTCGAGTCCGAGCTCGCGGTAGGCCTTGAAGCGCGCCCGCCCGGCGCGCCGCCGGGCCTCGTCCCCGTCGAGAACCTCGACCAGCCGGCGCACCCGCGGGAGGAACGCCGGTGCCTCGGAGGCGAGATTGATGACGACGTCGGCGTCGGCCTCCGGGGCGGGGTCCGCGCTGAGCGACACCGGGGCCCGCTCTTGCGGTCCGTTGGAACTCAGCCAGTCGTGGGGCACGAAGCTGCCGTCCGAAAACGTCCACAGCAGCTCGTCGAAGCTTTCGAGCTCGGCGCGATCGGTGTGCCAGACGAGCACCGTTGCCCCGGTGAGCCACGCCTTCTCGGCGAGCCGGCAGGCGAGCCTGAGGCGCGCGGCGGCGGCGGCCTCCTCGATGACGTAGAAGTCGACCCGCGGCCGCCCCGGGCGGCCCGCCGGGTGAGCCGACTCGCTGCCCGTCGGCGGCTCAGGTGCGGACACGCGCGAGCAGCCGGGCGCGCAGGAATCGGCGCCGCTCGATGCGGCACAGGACCATGCGACGGCGCTGGCGCCCGTGGCTCGCGCCGTGACGCATCAGGCCCGCGCGCGCCGGATCAGAAAATCCGCGAGCAGCGGGGTGGGACGTCCCGTACTGCCCTTCTGCGCGCCGCCCTGATAGGCAGTGCCCGCGATGTCGAGGTGCGCCCATTTCATCCCCTGTGTGAACTTTCCGAGAAACGCCGCGGCGGTGATCGCGCCGCCATCGCGGCCGCCGATGTTGGCGAAATCGGCGAAGTTGCTCTTGAGCTGCTCAGCGTACTCCTCCGTGAGCGGCAGCGGCCAGGCGCGATCCTCCGCCCGCACGCCGGCCTCGACCAGCTCCCGGACGAGCGCCTCGTCATTGCCGATGGCCGCGGAATGGTGGTGTCCGAGGGCGATGACGCATGCGCCCGTGAGCGTGGCCATGTCCACCACCGCCGCGGGACGGAAGCGGCGCGCATAGTGCAGGGCGTCGCACAGGATCAGCCGTCCCTCGGCATCGGTGTTCAGTATCTCGACGGTCTGCCCGGAAGCGCTGGTCGCGATGTCGCCCGGCTTCACCGCCTTGCCGTCGGGCATGTTCTCGACCGCGGCGACCAGGCCGACGACGTGCAGCGGCAGTTTCAGCTGCGCGACCAGCGTCATGGCGGCGATGACCGCTGCGGCGCCGCTCATGTCGTATTTCATCTCGTCCATGGCCCCGGGATCCTTGAGCGAGATACCCCCGGTGTCGAATGTCACGCCCTTGCCGACCAGCACGACCGGCGCCCGGCTCGATTTCCCGCCCGTGTGCTCGAGCACGATGAAGCGCGGCGGCTGCGCGCTGCCTTGAGCCACGGCGAGCAGGCATCCCATTTTCTCGCGCCGGATCGCCGGCTCATCCAGCACGCGCACCCGCAGCGAGTGACGCTTGCCGAGCGCCCGCGCTTGCTCCGCGAGGAAGGTCGGGGTGCAGACGTTCGGCGGCAGGTTGGCCAGATCGCGCTGCACTTTGGCGGCCGCGGCGATCGCCTCGCCGTGGGCGAGGCCGCGCATCGCGGCCGCGGCCGCGGATCGGGCCACGGGACCGGCGGCGATGCGCTCGAGAGCGGGGCGCTTGGGCTTCTTGCCCGTCTTGAGGTCGTTGATGCGGTAGAGCGCCGCGCCGGCGGCCTCCGCCACGCTGCGCCCGAAATAATAGTCGTCGAGCTCCCGCTCGCTCGGGCGCTCGAGTGCGAGCGCGACGCTCGCCACGCCGGTGCGCAGCAGCGCCCCCATCGCCGCCGTCAGGGCTTTGCGCCAGGCTCGCCGACCGAAGCTCTTGCGCGGCCCGAGGCCGACCAGCAGCACGCGCGTCGCGGCAAGCCCCGGCGGATCGGCGACGAGCAGCGTATCCCCGGCGCGACCGGGAAAGTCGCCGCGCGCGAGCAGCCTCTTCAGCCGCCCCTCGGCCGCCGAGTCGACCTGGCGGGCCTCCGCGCTGAGCTCCGCATCCTCGAACACGCCGACGACGAGGCAGTCGACGTCGAGCGCCGCCACCGCCTTGCTCCAGGTCTCGAATCGCATTCCCGTCTCCCCTGACCGTCCGGCCGGGCCGCCGGTGCCATATCCCGGCGGCGGCGCGAACCATTGAGGCGCGCAACCGTCTGCTTTACCTTAGTCTCCGTGCCGTCGCGCCGGTTCGTGTTGATAGCGGCGCATCCGGATCCGGGCGCGCCGGGCCGCGGGCGGCGGACGGCGCACCGCAAGTGTAACCCAAGCCGCCGTATCGGCGGGCAGTGAGCGGCAGGACATCCTTGAGGCAGATCCTCGGACGCTACGTTTTACGGGAAGTGGTCACGTCCTGGATCGTGGTGACGGGCGTGCTGCTCCTCATCCTGCTCGGCAATCAGGTGGCGGCCGTGCTGGAGCGGGCGGCGGTGAGTCAGTACCCCCAGGGCGTGGTGCTCGAGCTCATCTACCTCGGAGTGCTGCAGTATCTCAGCCTGTTCATGCCCGTGGGCCTGCTGTTGGGGATCGTGTTCGCCTTCGGCCGGCTCTACCACGACAGCGAGATGGCCGCGGCGCTCGCGTGCGGGGTCGGGCCCGGGACCCTCTATTTTCCCGTGATCGCGCTCGGGGTGCTGGCGGCGGCGGGTGTCGCGGCCATCACGCTCGTCGTGGCGCCGCAGGCGACCGCTCAGGCCCTCGTGCTGCGCAACGCCGCCGAGCGTGCCGGGCAGTTCGCTCCGCTCGCGCCCGGGGTGTTTCGCGCCTTCGGCGGCGGCAGCGCGGTGGTCTATGCCGAGCGTGTCGACCCCGACGGCACGCTCGAGAACGTCTTCTTCGAGCGCAATGCGGGTCGGGCCGTGGAAGTCGCCGTGGCGCGCCGGGCCGTGCACACGCTCTCCCCGCACGGCACCACGCAGACGATCACGCTCTATGACGGGGAGCGTTTCGAGGGCGTGCCGGGGAGCGCCGCGTTTCGCACTCTGCGCTTCAGCGAGCTCACGAACCCGGTGCGGGTGCCGCCGGCGAAGAGCGCGGTCACCGACCTCGACGCGCAACCGACCGCGGCCCTCATCGCCTCGAGCAAGCCGCGCGCGCAGGCGCAGCTCGCCTGGCGCATCGCGCTGCCGGTCATGTGCATCGTGCTCACGGTGCTCGCGCTGCCGCTCTCGCGGCTCGAGCCCCGCCAGGGCCGTTATGCACGGATCTGGCTCGCGGTCGTGGTGTATCTCGTCTACGCGAATCTCATGTCCGCGGGCAAGACCTGGATCGCCCACGGCACCCTGCCGCCGGCCCTCGGCCTGTGGTGGACGCACGTGGTGGTCGGGCTGCTGGCGGTCGCGGCGATCTTCGGGCCGTCGGCGGCGCACAGGCTGCGATACCGGCCGACACCCGCATGAGCGTCCTCGACCGCTACATCGTGCGCACGATCGTGAGCTCGGTGCTGCTCGTCATGCTGGTGCTGCTCGTGCTCGGCGGACTGCTGGTGTTCATCAGCCAGCAGGGCGACATCGGCAAGGGGCACTACACCGTGGCGAGCGCGCTGTGGTTCACCCTGCTCAATCTGCCGCAGCAAGCCTACCAGCTGCTGCCGATCACGGCGCTCATCGGCTCGCTCCTCGGTCTCGGCTCCCTCGCCCGCGGGAGCGAGCTCACCGTCATCCGCGCGACGGGCCTGTCGGTGGCGCGCATCGCCCGCTCCGCGCTGATCGCGGCGGCGCTGCTCATCGCGTTCGAGGGCCTGGTCGGGGAATTCGTCGCCCCGCAGCTGCAGGAGGCGGCCAACGAGCAGAAGGCGTTCAGCCAGTTCAACAGCGTCAGCTTCGGCGGCGGAATGGGCGCCTGGGTGCGCGACGGCGACCTGATCCTGAACGTGGCGCGTCAGTCGGGCTCACGCCGCTTCGGCGGCATGCAGGTGTTCGAGCTCTCCCCGGACCATCGGCTGCTCGCCATCGGACGGGCGGCGAGCGCCACGGCGGTCGGTCACCACAAGTGGCTGCTCGGCGGCTTCACGGAGTCGCGCTTCGCCGGCGGGAAGGTGGCGACGCGGGCGCCGGGCGAGAAAGTGCTCGAGTCGAACGTGACGGCCGGCTTCCTCGGGCTTTCCGTGCAGGACCCCGAGCAGCTGACGCTGCGGGCGCTGTGGCAGCTGATCGGCTATCTGCACACCAACAACCTGGATGCGCGCCAGTATCTGTTCGCTTTCTGGTCGCGGATCGCGCGCACGGTCGCAATCGCCTTCTCGGTACTGCTCGCGATCCCGTTCGTGCTCGGCTCGATGCGCTCGGCGGGCGCGGGCACGAGGACGCTGATCGGGCTGGTGATCGGCATCAGCTTCTTTCTGCTGCAGCGCCTGATCGAGAGCGGCACGATCGTGTTTCACCTCGACCCGGTGATTCTCGCGTGGCTGCCGACGGCGCTGCTCGCGACGGTCACGCTGCTGCTGCTCGCGCGCGCGCGCTAGTTTAGGCGCTGGATCCGGGCTCCTGCCCGGCCCAGCGCGCTTCGAGCAAAAAGCGTGGTTTTTGCTCGAAGCTCCGCCACCTGCGGCGGCCGGGCACGTCCCTGTGCCTCAGCCGGCCTTCTTCGCGCGCACGGGGTGACGGGCGGCCTTGTGCGGCTTCGGCAGCGGCTTCAGGAGCCCCTCGAGCGGCTGGAAGATCTCGCTGTAGCGGTAACCCGGGATCTCGTAATCCCAGCCCTTGGCGCGCGCCTCGATCCGCCGCGCCTCCGCGGCCGCGCGCGCGCCGGTGCCGCGCGCGGTGAGCTCGATGAAGTGCTTCTTGTCGCTCTGCCAGCCGCTGACGTCGATCTCGAGCCCATCGAAGGTCCTGAACACGGCGTGCGAGAGATCGGCCGCATGCGGCGCCGAGCCCGCCTTCGCGACATCGTCGAGGGTGAGGTTGGAAAGCGCGTTCGCCATCGTGTCGGCCGCATCCGGGCCCGAGAGCTCGCGGCCGCGCGGGATCCCCCGGACGGTGAGGTCGACCTGTCCCTTCCCGGCGCGCGAGACGCTGTAGCGCGGGCCCTTTGCGGGCTGCTCGTCGATCTCGCGCACCCGATCCTGTTTCACGTCGATGACGACCGGGTCGAGCCACAGGCTGGGCTTCGCATCGACCCGCAGCAGCGGGCTCGCGAGCAGGCTCTGCCTGGAGCCCGCGACGCGCACGTAGCCGCTGTTGGCATCCGAGGAGTCGCCGACGATGATCGACCAGGTTCTCCCGGGAGCGATCACCTCGACCTCGGAGCCGGTCGCCTTCGGTTGGCTCACGTCCTCGACGCCGAGGAGCGGGTAGTTGGCGGCGAGCCGGGTCTTGCGCTCGATCGCCTTCAGCGAGCCGAGGTCGAGCAGCAGCCGCCGCAGCCGGCGGAAGTCGGCCGGGTAGCCGCGCTCGGCGACCACCCAGCCGTCGCCGTGCTTCTCGAGCGTCGCGCCGACCTTGCCGGCCTTCACGATGCGGACCTCGGTCACCGAGTTGAGGGATTTCTCGAGTCCCGGAAGCACCGGCGTCCCGGCGATGGAGGCGCGCGGGCCGTACGGATCGCGGGTCGCGACCCAGGCCGCGAGCCCGATCACCAGGACCCCGGCCGCGAACAGCGCGACGAGTCGGCGTGGCGTCATGGGCGGCTCCCCTTGCGGCCCGGGTCCGGCGGCGCGTGCCGGCGTCGGCGCAGGGCCGCGACGAGCAGCGCCGCCAGGGCGAACAGCGCCGGCATCACGATGATGTTGATCACCTTCAGCTCCGTGCCGAGCCGGTCGATGTCGCGCACCAGGCCGGCCTGCACGGCGCGCAGGCGCTCGCGGATCGTGAGCTTCTCGGCCTCGAAGTGCTCGATCTGGCGCTCCTGGGCCGGCGTGAGGATCATCGCCGACTTGTTCGAGCGCTTCGATTGCAGCAGCTCGAGCTGCTGCTGAGTGTCCTGCAGCTCCTTCTCGAGCGTTTCCTCCTGGGAGTGGAAGCGCGCATCGGCGGCCCGTCGCAGCGCCTCGACCTTGAGGAACGGCCGGGTGAATCCCGCGCGGCTGCGCACGCTGATCAGGCTGTTGCTGCCCGCGAGATTGTCGAGGGCGTTCATGACCAGAGTGCCGTTGCTCGCCCAGGCCTCCGCGATCTGCTGGCCGAAGAGATCGAGATCGTGCACCCAGAGATAGTCCGAGAGCATGTCGCTGTCGCTGAAGATCACCAGGTGCAGCGGCTTCACCGACGCCTTCAGGTCGCGCTCGCCCGGCGGCGGCGTCACCCCCTGCGGCGGCCCGTCGGGGAAGGCCGTCCTGACCATTCCGGTCACTCGCGCCCCGAGGACGTAGCGCTTGCCGGTCGGCTTGAAGCCATCGAGCAGGGTGGCCGGGTCGGACAGCATCACGAAGCGCTGCGCAGGCATGAGCTCCGCGTCGTCGCTCGACCAGATGAGGGGCTCGAACTTCGCTGTCGAGCCTTTGACCGGAGCGAGCGCGCCGGCCGTCTCGAAATTGACGTTGGAGAGCCCGGCGGTGATGACGTCGTTCTGCGCCATCGAGGAGCGGCCGATGCCGAGGATCCCGACATGCTCTACCGGAGGCTGTCCCTCCCGCATGGCGACGGTGAGCGCGTGCCCGCGGTCGGCCACCACCTGCGTCGGGTTGAAATCGACGCCCCAGGCCGAGAGCAGCTTCGACAGATGCGTCGAGCTCGGGGTCGGCGACTCGAGCGACTGCACCGACGCGGCGTCGGGGTCGACGAAGGCGAGGATGTGACCGCCCCGCAGCGCGTACTGATCGATCGCGAACTGCGTCGCCGGGGAGAGATTCTGCGGGTCGACGAGCACCAGCACGCGGGTCCCGGCGGGGATGAGCTTCGCGGTCGGCGCGAGCGTCTGCACGTCGAAGAGCTGCTCGGCCTGCGCATAGACGGTCCAGGGCTGGCTCATCTGGCCGGATTGCGGGTTGAAGCCACCGGTCATCGGCAGGCTCGACAGCCACTCGACCCTGGGCTTGTGCGGGTCGGCGAGCTGGTAGATGAGCTTGTCGACGTCGTACTCGAGGAAGCGCGCCTTGCGCGGGTCGAAGAACGGAATCGCCTGCCGGCCGTTGGTGGAGTTGGTGCCGGCCAGGCCGAAGTAGAACTTCGTCCCCGCGAGGTTGATGGCGGTGCCCTTCACGCCGAGCTCCGCGGCGCGATCCTCGGCCGTCGAGTACGGCCGCGGGTCGATGATGTGCAGGTGGATCCTGCCGTCCGAGCGCTCGGCGATCTGCTCGAGGAAATCCCGCACGCGCTGACCGTACGGGCTGATCTGCGGCATGCTCTCGGCCGCCTTGCTCGAGTAGAAGAAATAAAGGTCGATCGGCTCCTTGATGCTCTTCAGGATCTGATCGGTGCCGGGGGAGATCGTGTACAGGTGGTCCTGAGTGAGATCGAGCTGCCAGCCCGCGAGCGAGTAGTTGAAGACGACCGTCAGGCCGATGAAGATGAGGGCGAGAGCGGCGACCGCGCTCCAGCCGAGGGTCGAGCGTTTCGTCATGGCGCTAGTCCGCCTTGCGCAGGTCGAGCGCGACCGCGGTGGTGAAGAGGAAGAAGCCGATCAGCATCGCGAAGTACAGCACGTCGCGCGCGTCGATCACCCCGCGCGAGATCGATTGGAAGTGCGTGAGGAAGGAGAGCGAGGCGATGGCCTCGACCAGCGCCTGCGGCGCCCAGCCCTGGAAGGCATCCGTCACCATCGGGTAACCGGCGAGCAGGAGCACGAAGCAGACGGCAACTCCCAGGATGAACGCCACCACCTGGTTGCGTGTGAGCGCCGACATGCACGAGCCCACCGCGAGGAACCCGCCGGCGAGCAGCAGGCTGCCGAAGTAGGCCGCGACGATCGCGCCGTTATCGGGGTCGCCGAGATAGTTGACCGTGATCCAGATCGGAAAGGTGAGCGCGAGCGCGAGCGCGATGAACAGCCAGGCGGCGAAGTACTTCCCGAGCACCGCTTCCCACAGCTTCACCGGCTGCGTCATGAGCAGCTCGATGCTGCCGGATTTGCGCTCCTCCGCCCACAGCTTCATGGAGATCGCGGGGATCAGGAACAGGTACAGCCAGGGGTGGAACGCGAAGAACGGCTGCAGGTCCGCCTGGCCGCGCTGGTAGAAGCCCCCGAGGTAGAACGTGAAGGCGTTGGCCAGTACGAGGAAGATGAAGATGAAGACGTAAGCGAGCGGAGTCGCGAAGTAGCTCGCGAGCTCGCGGCGCATGATGATGCCCACGTTGCGCATGGCGCCCCCCCTTGAGTTCTCAGGCGGTGATCGTGCGGAACACCTC
>JAKAZP010000069.1 GCA_021815905.1 Pseudomonadota bacterium
GCCTGCGCCCGCGCCTGCGCCCGCGCCTGCGCCCGCGCCCGCGCCCGCGCCGCTCCCCCCGGAGGAGCCGCCGCGGCCCCCGAGCATCTGCATTTCGCTCGCGACGATCTCCGTCGAGTAGCGCTCGTTGCCCTGCTTGTCCTGCCACTTGCGAGTGCGCAGGCTGCCCTCAATATAGACCTGCGAGCCCTTTTTCAGATACTCGGCGGCGATCTCCGCCAGGCGCCCGAAGAGAGCCACGCGATGCCACTCGGTGCGCTCCTGCTGCTCGCCGCTTTGCTTGTCGCGCCAGCTCTCCGTGGTGGCGATGCGCAGGTTCGCCACGCTGCTGCCCGAGGGCATGGCGCGCGTTTCGGGATCCGCTCCCAGGTTGCCGACGAGAATGACTTTGTTGACTCCGCGCGCCATGGACGTGCCCTCCGGTAAGAGCGCCATTGTAGACGGACTCGCCCCCGGAGCGAACCGGCAAAGGCTGCGCGAATCACCCGATATCCGGCCGCCCCGTCGCGCAGGGTAGACTCGTGGGCTTCACTACCGCGGCCGGCCGGCCGCTTCGGCACCGCCATGCATGAGATCCGCGTCCGTGGGGCGCGCACCCACAACCTGAAGAACATCAATCTCGACCTGCCGCGCGAGCGGCTGATCGTGATCACGGGGCTTTCGGGCTCGGGCAAGTCCTCCCTCGCCTTCGACACGCTCTATGCCGAGGGCCAGCGCCGCTACGTGGAGTCGCTCTCGGCCTACGCCCGCCAGTTCCTGTCCATGATGGACAAGCCCGACGTCGACAGCATCGAAGGGCTCTCCCCGGCGATCGCGATCGAGCAGAAGGCGAGCTCGCGCAATCCGCGCTCGACCGTGGGCACCGTCACCGAGATCTACGATTATCTGCGGGTCCTTTACGCGCGTGCCGGCGTGCCGCGCTGCCCGGATCACGGCATCGACCTCACGGCGCAGACGGTGAGCCAGATGGTCGATCAGGTGCGCAGGCTCCCGGAGGACACCCCCGTCGCGCTGCTCGCGCCGCTCGTGAGCGAGCGCAAGGGCGAGCACGCCGAGGTGCTCGCGGACCTGCGCTCGCAGGGCTTCGTGCGCGCCCGGATCGACGGACGCATCCACGATCTCGATGCCCTCCCCGCGCTCGATCCGAAGCGCAGGCACAGCGTCGAGGCCGTGGTCGACCGCCTGCGCCTCAAGGGCGATGGACAGCAGCGGCTCGCCGAGTCCTTCGAGACCGCGCTGCGGCTCTCGGGGGGCCTCGCACGGATCGCATTCCTCGAGGACTGCGCGCGGGAGGAGATGGTGTTCTCGAGCCGCCACGCCTGCCCGGTGTGCGGCTACAGCGTGCCGCCGCTCGAGCCCAAGCTCTTCTCGTTCAACAGCCCCGAAGGCGCCTGCCCGGTCTGTGACGGGCTCGGAACGCAGGAATTCTTCGATCCCCAGCGGGTGGTGCTGCATCCGGACCTCTCGCTCGCGAGCGGCGCGGTGCGGGGCTGGGACCGCCGCAACCCGCATTACTTCCAGCTGATCCAATCGCTCGCCCGGCACTACCGTTTCGACATCGAGACCCCGTGGACGGAGCTCCCCGAGCGCGCGCGACGCGTGCTGCTCCACGGCAGCGGCGAGGAGGCGATCGAGTTCCGCGACAGCGAGGGCAAGGGCCGCGCGCGCCTCAGGACCCATCCCTTCGAGGGCATCCTGCCGAACCTGGAGCGGCGCTATCGCGAGACCGAGTCGCCGCTCGTGCGCGAGGAGCTCGCGAAGTACCTCGGCGTGCGCACCTGCCCCGAGTGCGGCGGCACGCGTCTCGGCCGCACGGCGCGCTTCGTGTTCGTCGGCGAGCAGGCGCTGCCTGCGATCACGCGGCTCAGCGTCGGGCACGCGCTGGAGTTCTTCCGCTCACTCACCTTGAGCGGCTGGCGGGCCGAAGTCGCGGCCGGCATCGTCCGGGAAGTCGCCGAGCGGCTGCGCTTCCTCGAGGACGTCGGGCTCGGATACCTGACCCTCGACCGCGGCGCGGAAACGCTCTCCGGCGGCGAGGCGCAGCGCATCCGCCTCGCAAGTCAGGTCGGCTCCGGCCTCACGGGCGTCATGTACATCCTGGACGAGCCTTCGATCGGGCTGCATCAGCGCGACAATCGCAAGCTTCTCTCGACTCTCAAGAGGCTGCGCGATCTCGGCAACACCGTGATCGTGGTGGAGCACGACGAGGAAGCGATCCGCGAAGCCGACAGCGTGGTCGACCTCGGTCCCGGCGCCGGCGCCGAGGGCGGGCACGTGGTGGCGAGCGGCACGCCGGCCGAGATCGCCGCGTGCGCCGCCTCGCTCACCGGCCAGTACCTGAGCGGCAAGCGCACGGTGAGTCTGCCCCGGCTGCGCACCCCGCCCGCGCCCGACCGGTGGATCCGGATCGTGGGCGCGACCGGCAACAACCTGCGCCATGTCACCGCGCAGATACCGCTCGGGCTGCTCACGTGCGTGACGGGAGTCT
This sequence comes from Pseudomonadota bacterium, assembly GCA_021815905.1. The sequence goes on from JAKAZP010000069.1 coordinate 2,489, forward strand.
CCGGCTCCGGCAAGTCCACGCTCATCATCGACACCCTCTTCAGCCACGCCGTGGAAGGCGTCAACGGCCGCGCGGCGGGCATCGCGGCGGCGCCCTGCGAGCGCATCGAGGGGCTCGCGCTCATCGATCACGTCATCGACATCGATCAGAGCCCGATCGGCCGCACGCCGCGCTCGAATCCCGCGACCTACACCAACCTGTTCCTGCCGCTGCGCGAGTTGTTCGCCCAGGTGCCCGAGGCGCGCGCCCGCGGCTACGATCCCGGACGATTCAGCTTCAACGTCAAGGGCGGCCGCTGCGAGGCGTGCCAGGGGGACGGCCTCATCAGGGTGGAGATGCATTTCCTGCCGGACGTGTACGTCCCCTGCGACGTCTGCAAGGCGCAGCGCTATAACCGCGAGACGCTCGAAATCCGCTATCGCGGCCGGAACATCCACGAGGTGCTGGAAATGACCGTGGAGGAGGCGCTGCGCTTCCTGCAGAACGTGCCCGCGATCGCGGGCAGGCTGCAGACGCTGCGCGACGTCGGGTTGTCCTACATCCACCTCGGACAGAATGCGACGACCCTGTCGGGCGGCGAGGCGCAGCGCGTGAAGCTTTCCCGCGAGCTCGCCAAGCAGAGCACCGGGCGCACTCTCTACATCCTCGACGAGCCGACGACCGGGCTGCATTTTCACGACGTCGCCCAGCTGCTCGATGTGCTGCACCGCCTGCGGGATCAGGGCAATACCATCGTGGTGATCGAGCACAATCTCGACGTCGTCAAGAGCGCCGACTGGCTCATCGATCTCGGGCCCGACGGCGGCGAAGGAGGGGGCGAGATCGTCGCCTGCGGGACGCCGGAGACGGTGGCCGCCAGCTCGAGGTCGCACACCGCGGAGTATCTGCGGCCGCTGCTCGGCTCGCGCGCGCGCCCGGTGTCGCGCCGGCGCTAGCGCGGAACCGAGTCGAAGGTCTGGTGTACCTCGCCGTTGACGATCCGCTCGAGGTAATTGCCGCCCGTGTAGCTCGAGACGACACGGCGCCAGAAGCTGACGGCGCTGGTGTTGCGCAGGTATTCCGTGATTTCCCAGCGGCCGGCGAAGCGGCTGAATATGAGCCTGACCGCGGTGGCGCCGATCCCGAGCCTGCGCCAGGCGCGCGTGATGAAGAATTCGGCCATCCGGAAATCCACCGTGCCGTCCCCGCGCACGACCAGCGCGAAGCCGACCGGCTCCAGCGACTTCAGGATGACCAGCGGAAAGGCGTTGGGGTCCCCGAACCAGCGGACGAGCTGATCGGGCTCGCGGTGTCCCACCTCTCCGAGGACGGGAAAGCGGCCGGTGCCGGGAGCCAGATCGTCGAGATACTCGCGGTAGACGCCCTGGATCCAGATCCGATGGCTGCTGGCGCTCCGCGCGTCGCGCACGCTCACCGTCATGTTGTGAGTCTCGTCGTCCAAAATCAAACGGCCCGGAAGGCTCGCGCGCTCGCGCGACCCGTCCGGGCCGTCATGCAAAGCCGGGCACGGTCGAGCGGCCGTCCGGCCGCTCCCCGTTCGCCGCTTACTGCTGCGGCGGCGAGGCCGGCGAAGTGCTCTCGTCGGGCGGCGAAGCCGGCGTGGTGCTCTCCGCGGGCGGCGCCATGTTGCCGGAGTTGTCCGACGGCGAGGTCGCGGTGCTGGGAGGCGCGCTCTGCGTCGAGGCCGGCGGGCTCGCGGATTCGGACCCGTTGTTCGCGGATTGATTCTTCGAGCACGCCGTCAACATCATCGCCACGGCGAGCGCGCTGAGGACAACTTTTGTGTTCATCGATCAGTACCCCAATGCAGTGAGAGAGCCAGGTGGAGAAAGCGTTGTGAACGAGTTGTTTGTCGTTCCGCGATTCCTTCACGGGTCGCGCCGCCGGATTCTATAGAGTCATGCCCGGATTTGAAACGGGTCACACTTTCGATGTCGCCAAACAGCGACAGTCTGGAAGGGGGATGCGGCACCCTCCAGGCGGGGCGTGCGGACCCCATGGGTCTACAATCCCGCCATGGCCGAAACGCAATCCTCCCAAGCCGGGTCCCTCGGCGCGCTGTTTGTCTCGCATCTCGAGGGCGTCTGCGAGCGCACGGCCCGGGCTCTCGCGGCCTGCGGATATCGCGCTCTCCTGACGCATTCCGGCTCGCTCCTCCCGGTGTTCGAGGACGATCGCACTTATCCGTTCGAGGTCAATGCGTCGTTCAAAGTATGGGCTCCCCTCAGCGACGTTCCGGAGTGCTTCGTCTATTTCGAGCCGGGAAAGCGCCCGCTGCTCGCCTTTCACCAGCCGAAGGATTACTGGTACAAGCCCGCCGCGCTTCCGGAAGGCTACTGGACCCGCCGGTTCGAGATCCGCCCCGTTCCCGACCGCGCGGCCGCGAGAGCGCTCTTGCCGCGCGACCTCGGCTCGACGGCGTATCTGGGCGAGCCCTTCGAGGAGCTTCCCGCGTGGGGTCTCGGCGCCGTCAATCTTCCCCGGCTTTCACGTCACCTCGATTTCGGCCGCGCCGTGAAGTCCCCCTACGAGCTCGCGTGCCTGCGGGAGGCCGAGCGGCTCGGCGCTCTCGGCCACCTGGCGGCCGCGCGCGCTTTCGAAGCCGGCGCCTCGGAATTCGAGATCGAGCTCGCCTTCCTCACGGCCTGCGGCCTGCGTGAGCAGGAGCTGCCGTACAACCCCATCGTGGCGCTCAACGACGGCGGGGCGGTGTTGCACTATCAGGTGCTCGAGAAATCCCCGCCCCGCGAGCGGCACTCCCTCCTGATCGACGCCGGCGCGGAATTCGCGGGCTACGCGAGCGACATCACCCGGACGTATTCCGCGGACGGGGGGGACTTCCGGGACCTCCTCGCCCGCATGCACGAGTTGCAGCTGTCACTGTGCGCCGGCATGCGTGCCGGCATCGACTGGCGCGATGTTCATCTGCTCGCCCACCGGCTGACGGGCGATCTGCTGCGGGAAGCGGACATCACGACCTGCTCGGGCGAAGAGGCGGTGGCCTCGGGCGTCACGCGCGTCTTCCTGCCCCACGGCATCGGCCATCTGCTCGGCCTCGAAGTGCACGACGCCGGCGGTCTGATGCGCTCACCGGATGGCGGCGACATTCCCCGCCCCGAGGGTCATCCCTTCCTGCGACTCACCCGTACGCTGGAGGAAGGCTTCGTCGTCACGATGGAGCCCGGGATCTACTTCATCGGGCAGCTTCTCGAGGCCGCCCGCGCCGACGCGCGCCGCGCCCACATCAACTGGCCGCGGGTCGAGGCGCTCAGGAAATTCGGCGGCATCCGCATCGAGGACGACCTGGCCGTGACCGCCTCCGGCCACGAGAACCTCACCCGGAACGCCTTCCGGGCCGTGCAGTCGGCGGACTGACCGACAGCCCGCCGACGGCTCAGGCCCGCTTCGCCAGCAGGTCGCGGATCTGCCCGAGCAGCTCCTCCGACTTTGTCGGCGGCGGCGGCACGGCCGGCGCGGGCGGCGGGGCGCGCTTGATGCGGTTGATCGCCTTGATGATCGCGAACAGGGCGAGCGCGATGATGACGAATTCGAAGATCGACTGAGCGAACATGCCGTATTTGAGAAGGACCGGCTGACCTTTCGGGCTGGTGGCGATCTGCACCGCGAGACTGCTGAAATTGACCCGCCCGATGAGGACCCCGAGCGGCGGCATGATCACGTCCCCGACCAGGGAGCTGACGATCTTGCCGAATGCGCCACCGATCACGAAACCGACCGCGAGGTCGATGACACTGCCCTTGACCGCGAATTCCTTGAACTCACTTACGAGACTCATGGCACAACCCCCGGAGTGAAGCCCGGGCACGAGGTTAGCGAATCGGCGGCGCGCACGCAAAGCCGCCCGTGTCCGGGCGGCTTGCGGCGGGCCGGCGGAAAATCAGGCGCTCGCGGCCTTCGCCTTCCGTGCTCTTCTCGGCTTGCTCGGCGCTCCGGCCGCCTCGGCCGGCTCGGCCGGCTCGCTGCTCGCCTTGCTGCGGCGGCGGGTCTTCTTCTTCGATGCGGGCGGCTCCCCGGCCGGCGCGGCGGTCGAGGCCGACTCCACCAGCTGCATCAGCGCCATGGGCGCGGAATCGCCCGGCCGCGGGGTCATGCGCAGGATCCGGGTGTAACCCCCGGGGCGCGCCTTGAAGCGCGGACCGAGCTCGGCGAACAGCTTCTCGACCACCTCGGCGTCGCGCAGGCGCGCGAACGCCAGGCGGCGGTTCGCCTCGCCGTCGCTCTTGCCGAGGGTGATCAGCGGCTCGACCACCCTGCGGAGCTCCTTCGCCTTCGGCAGCGTGGTGCGGATGGTCTCGTGCCGCAGCAGCGACACGCTCATGTTCCGCATCAGGGCATGGCGGTGCGAGCTGTTGCGCGAGAGCTGGCGGCCGGTCAGATGATGTCTCATGGTGGGCGTCTCAGCTGATTTCCCGGCCGTCCTCGTGCTTCAGGCTCGGCGGCGGCCAGCCCTCGAGGCGCATTCCGAGCATCAGTCCGTGGCTCTGCAGCACTTCCTTGATCTCGGTCAGGGACTTCTTCCCGAGATTCGGAGTGCGCAGCAGCTCGACCTCCGTGCGCTGCACGAGGTCGCCGATGTAGTGGATGTTCTCGGCCTTCAGGCAGTTGGCGCTGCGGACGGTGAGCTCGAGCTCGTCCACGGGACGCAGCAGGATCGGATCGAACTGCATCTCGGCCACCTTGGTGGTCGTCTCCTCCTCGCCCTGCAGATCGACGAACACCGACAGCTGATCCTTGAGGATGCTGCCCGCGCGGCGAATGGCCTCCTCGGCGTCGATGGTGCCGTTGGTCTCGATGTCGATGACCAGCTTGTCGAGGTCGGTGCGCTGCTCGACGCGCGCCGCATCGACCGAGTACGTCACGCGCCGCACCGGGGAGAAGGACGCATCGAGCTGCAGTCGGCCGATCGGACGGGTCTGCTCCTCGAAGCCGGCGCGGGCGGCGGCCGGCCGGTAGCCGCGGCCGCGCTCGACGCGCAGCACCATGCTGAGCTCGCCCGCCTTGGTGAGGTTGGCGATCACGAGCTCGGGGTTGACCACTTCGATGTCGTGATCGGTCTGGATGTCCCCGGCGGTGACCGGTCCGGGCCCCTTCTTCTGGAGCTTCAGCTCCGCGCTGTCGCGCGTGTGCATGCGGAGCGCGACCGACTTCAGGTTGAGCAGGATGTCGACGACATCCTCCTGAACGCCCTCGATGCTCGTGTACTCGTGCAACACGCCGTCGATCTCGCATTCGGTGATCGCGCTGCCCGGCATCGATGACAGCAGCACGCGCCGGAGCGCATTGCCGAGCGTGTGGCCGAAGCCGCGCTCGAACGGCTCGATGGTGACGCGCGCCTGGCGCGGCGCAGTGGGCTGCACCTTCACCACGCGCGGCTTGAGAAACTCGGAAACGGAACCCTGCATTGCGGTCTCACCTTGCCGGCCGGAACGCCGGCTCAAACCAAAACAGATGCCTCGACGCGCGCGCTACTTGGAGTAGAGCTCCACGACCAGGTTTTCGTTGATGTCCGGAAGGACGTCCTCCCGGCCGGGCGCGGACTTGAACACGCCCCGGAACTCCTTGTCGTTCACCTCGACCCATTCCGGCAGGCCGACCTGCTGGGCGATGTTGATCGCGCTCTGGATGCGCAGCTGCTTGCGCGCCCTCTCGCGCACCTCCACGACGTCGCCGGGCTTCACCTGGTAGGACGCGATGGTGACGGCACGGGTGTTGACCGTGATCGACTTGTGGCTCACGAGCTGGCGCGCCTCGGCGCGGGTCGCCGCGAATCCCATCCGGTACACGACATTGTCCAGGCGGCATTCGAGCAGCTTCAGGAGGTTCTCGCCGGTCGCGCCCGCGCGGCGCGCCGCCTCCTCGTAGTAGTTGCCGAACTGGCGCTCGAGGACGCCGTACATCCGGCGCAGCTTCTGCTTCTCCCTGAGCTGCAGGCCGTAGTCCGAGAGGCGCTGGCGCCGCTCGCCCTTGATGCCGCCCGGAGGAACGGTGAGCTTGCACTTGCTTTCGAGCGGCTTGACGCCGCTCTTCAGGAAAAGATCGGTGCCCTCGCGGCGGGCGAGCTTGCACTTCGGACCTGTGTAACGCGCCATGCTTCGAACCTCAGACTCTGCGCTTCTTCGGCGGCCGGCAGCCGTTGTGCGGGATCGGCGTCACGTCTGCGATGCTGGTGATCTTCAGTCCGCAGTTGTTGAGCGCGCGCACCGCCGATTCGCGCCCGGGACCCGGGCCGCCGACACGCACTTCGACATTCTTCACGCCGTGCTCCTGGGCCGCGACGCCCGCCTTCTCGGCGGCCACCTGCGCGGCGAACGGCGTGCTCTTGCGCGAGCCGCGGAAGCCGCAGCCGCCGGCGGTCGCCCACGACAGGGTGTTGCCCTGGCGATCGGTGATCGTGATGATCGTGTTGTTGAAGGAGGCGTGCACGTGCGCGATCGCATCGAGCACGTTCTTGCGCGCCTTCTTGGGCTTCTTGGCGGCCGCCGCGGCGGCGCCCTGCTTCTGGTCAGCCATGTATGGTCGTTCCTCGGATCATGCCTTGCCCGGAGGCGCATTCAACTTGACGGCCTGCTTGCGCGGTCCCTTGCGCGTGCGGGCGTTGGTGCGGGTGCGCTGGCCGTTCACCGGCAGCCCGCGGCGGTGGCGGATACCGCGATAGCACCCGAGATCCATCAGGCGCTTGATGTTCATCGACACCTCGCGCCGCAGATCGCCCTCGACGGCGAACTTGGCGATCTGCGAGCGGATGGCGTTGATCTCGGCCTCGGTGAGGTCCTTGACCTTCGTGCTCGGGTCGACGCCCGCCCCCGCGCAGGCATTGCGCGCACGCATGCGACCCACGCCGTAGATGTGCGTGAGCCCGACCCACACGTGCTTGTTCATCGGAATATTGATGCCGGCTATGCGTGCCATGGTGCCTTACCGAACCCGCGGAGAAAAACGGGATATTTTAGCTGAAACTGGTCCAAATCTCTAACCGCCTCACCCCTGCCGCTGCTTGTGCCGCTGGTCGGAGCAGATGACGTAGACCACGCGCCGGCGGCGCACGATCTTGCAGTTCTTGCAGATCTTCTTGACCGAGGGTCTGACTTTCATA
>JAKAZP010000070.1 GCA_021815905.1 Pseudomonadota bacterium
TCGCAAGACTGGTCGAGGGCCTCGATGACGGCCTGAGCGCGCAGACGCTGCTCGGCGTCACCGGCAGCGGCAAGACGTTCGTCGTGAGCGAGGTGATTGCCCGGGTGCAGCGCCCGACGCTCGTGCTCGCGCACAACAAGACGCTCGCCGCGCAGCTCTACGGCGAATTCCGCGGCTTCTTTCCGCACAACGCCGTCGAGTACTTCGTCTCCTACTACGACTACTACCAGCCGGAAGCCTACGTTCCGTCCTCGGACACGTACATCGAGAAGGACGCCTCGATCAACGAGCACATCGAGCAGATGCGCCTCTCGGCCACCAAGGCGCTGCTCGAGCGCTCGGATGCGATCATCGTGGCGACGGTGTCCGCGATCTACGGCCTCGGGGATCCGAAGGCCTACCTCGCCATGATCCTGCACCTGGTCCGCGGAGATCGCATCGATCAGCGTGCGCTCCTGCGCCGGCTCGCCGACATGCAGTACACGCGCAACGACGTCGATCTCACCCAGGGCACGTACCGCGTGCGCGGCGATGTGATCGACATCTTTCCGGCGGAGTCCGAGCGCGAGGCGGTGCGCGTCGAGCTCTTCGACGACGCCATCGACTCCATCGCGCTCTTCGATCCGCTCACCGGAGCGCTCTCGCGCAAGGTGCCGCGATTCACCGTGTATCCCGGGACTCATTATGTAACCCCGCGCGAGCGGTTGATTGGTGCGGTCGATCAGATCCGCGAGGACCTGCGAGTGAGGCTCAGGGAGCTGCGCGAGGCCGGCAAGCTCCTCGAGGCGCAGCGGCTCGAGCAGCGCACCCGGTTCGACATGGAGATGATGCAGGAGGTGGGTTACTGCGCCGGCATCGAGAACTACTCCCGCTACCTCTCCGGCCGCGCCCCGGGTGAGCCCCCGCCGTGCCTGTTCGATTACCTTCCCGCCCACTCGCTGCTCGTCATCGATGAGAGCCACCAGACCATTCCGCAGCTCGGCGCCATGTACCGCGGCGATCGCTCGCGCAAGGAGGTGCTGGTGGAATACGGCTTTCGCCTGCCTTCGGCGCTCGACAACCGGCCGCTGAAGTTCGAGGAGTGGGAGCAGCTCGCGCCGCAGATGATCTTCGTGTCGGCGACGCCGGGGGCGTACGAGGCGCGCAAGGCGAGCCAGACCGTCGAGCTCGTGGTGCGCCCGACCGGGCTCGTCGACCCCGAGGTCGAGGTGCGCCCGGTCGCGACGCAGGTGGATGACGTGCTCTCGGAGATCCGCAAGTGCGCCGAGCGCAACGAGCGGGTGCTCATCACGACCCTCACCAAGCGCATGGCCGAGGACCTCACCGAGTACCTGCACGAGCACGAGGTTCGGGTGCGCTACCTGCACGCCGACATCGAAACCGTGGAGCGCACCGAGATCATCCGCGACCTGAGGCTGGGCAGGTTCGACGTGCTGGTCGGCATCAATCTCCTGCGCGAAGGGCTCGATATGCCGGAGGTTTCCCTGGTTGCGATCCTCGATGCGGACAAGGAAGGGTTCCTGCGCTCGGACAACTCGCTCATCCAGACGATCGGCCGGGCCGCGCGCCATCTCAACGGCCGCGCCATTCTCTACGCCGACCGGGTGACCGGCTCGATGCAGCGCGCGATCGACGAGACCGACCGCAGGCGGCGCAAGCAGCTCGAATACAACGCCGCCCACGGCATCACCCCGCGCGGCATTCAGAAGGCGGTCGCCGACATCATGGAAGGCGCTCGCGCGGAGGCCCCGGTCGCGCGCGGCCGGCGGCGGGACGGCAAGGCGGGGGAGAAGGGCGCTCGGGGCGCACCCGCGGACCTGCGGCCCGAAGCGCTCGCGCGGCAGATGAAGCGCCTCGAGGCGGAGATGCTCAAGCGCGCCCGCAATCTCGAGTTCGAGGAGGCGGCGCGACTGCGGGATGAGATCGAGCGGCTCAGGCAGCTCGAGCTCGGAATCGCCTGACGCGCGCGGGCTCCCCGCATCCGGGCGAGCGGGTACGAGACCTGCGGCATCGCGGGCATGAATGGCTCAGGCCAAGCATCGAGGACGGGAGCCGTACGTGGTTTCGGCGGCGGATCGCGCCGATGCCATCGTGGCGAAGCTTCTGGCGGCCGTGCTCGTGAGGCGCGGCGGCCAAGCGCATCGCCCTTCGGGCGCCCGAGTTGCCGGTGATCGTCGGGCTCTGGGGACTCGAGAGCGAGCTCGAGCGCGCGGCGCAGAGGCTCGAGAGCGTGAGGGTGACCCGGCTGGACATCCGAGTGAGGAGCTGCGTCGATGAGATCGAGCGGCTGGCCGCTGCGGGGGAGGCTCCCGCCGCGCTCGATGCCACCCCCGGGCGCACCGGGACCCACTCAAGCTGACGCGGGAGCGAGCCGGGGCTTGCGATGGGCTTCGCGGGGCCGCCGGCACGGTGACCCTAAGTGCTTGGAATGGTTCGCATTAGCTTGCGCCGCAACCGCACGTCTAGTACCCTTCGCGCCCCTCATCGGGGAGAATTTTCGATCTTCAGGCGCGTAGCTCAGTGGTAGAGCACCACCTTGACATGGTGGTGGTCGGTGGTTCGATCCCACTCGCGCCTACCAGATTCTCGACGAGGCGCTTCAGCCGTCGCTCCGGGCCCGCGCGGCTTCGGGGGAGCGGCTCGATGCGCCTCTTCGTTCTCGCCCGCGCCGGACGCATCAAGAGATTTTCACCATGCCTGTCGTGACGTTGCCCGATGGCAGTCAGCGCCGCTTCGACCACCCGGTGACGGTGGACGAGGTCGCGGGCGACATTGGCGCGGGATTGCGCAAGGCGGCGATCGCCGGGCGCGTGAACGGCGGGCTCGTCGACACTTCTTTTCTCATCGGCAACGACGCCTCGATCGCGATCGTCACCGACAAGGATCCCGCCGGGCTCGAGGTGATCCGTCACTCGACGGCGCATCTGCTCGCGCAAGCGGTGAAGCAGCTCTTTCCCGAGGCCCAGGTGACCATCGGGCCGGTGATCGAGGACGGCTTCTATTACGATTTCGCGTTCGAGCGTCCCTTCACGCCGGAGGATCTCGCCGCCATCGAGGCGCGCATGGCGGAGCTCGCGAAAGCCGACCAGAAGGTGACCCGCCGGCTCATGGGGCGGGATGAGGCCGTGGCCTTCTTCAAGAGCCTCGGCGAGCACTACAAGGCCGAGATCATCGCGAGCATCCCGGCGGGCGAGGACATCAGTCTCTACGGCCAGGGCGACTGGGTGGATCTCTGCCGCGGACCGCACGTCCCCTCCACCGGGAAGCTCAAGGCCTTCAAGCTGACCAAGGTGGCGGGCGCCTACTGGCGCGGCGATTCCCGCAACGAGATGCTCCAGCGCATCTACGGCACCGCCTGGCCGGACAAGAAGCAGCTCGAGGACTACCTGCACCGGCTGGAGGAAGCCGAGAAGCGCGACCACCGCAGGATCGGTCGCGAGCTCGATCTCTTTCACCTGCAGGAAGAGGCGCCGGGAGCGGTGTTCTGGCACCCGAAGGGCTGGAGCGTCTTCCAGAGCCTGATCGCGTACATGCGGGGGCGGCAGGCGGCGGCGGGGTATCAGGAAGTCAACGCCCCGGAACTCATGGACGCCTCGCTCTGGCAGCAGTCGGGACATGCGGAGAAGTTCGGCGAGAGCATGTATGTCACCGAGACCCCCGATCATCGGCGCTATGCCATCAAGCCGATGAACTGCCCCGGGCACGTCCAGATCTTCAGGCACGGCCTGAGGAGCTATCGGGAGCTGCCGGTGCGGCTCTCGGAGTTCGGCAAGGTGCACCGTTACGAGCCCTCCGGTGCGCTGCACGGCCTGATGCGCGTGCGCGCCTTCACCCAGGACGACGGGCACGTCTTCATCACGGAGGAGCAGATCACCGAGGAGTGCGTGGCCATCACGCGGCTGATCCTCGACATCTACCGCGAGTTCGGCTTCGAGGACGTGCGCATCAAATTCTCGGATCGGCCGCCGAAGCGCGTCGGGAGCGACGAGGTCTGGGACCGCGCCGAGAAGGCGCTGCAGGCCGCCTCCCAGGCCGCCGGAATCGACTACACCCTGAACCCCGGGGAGGGGGCCTTCTACGGGCCGAAGCTCGAGTTCGTCCTGCGCGATGCCATCGGCCGGGACTGGCAGTGCGGCACCTTGCAGGTCGACTTCAACATGCCCGGCAGGCTCGGGGCGTATTACATCGACGAGCACAGCCAGAAGCGCACGCCGGTCATGCTGCACCGGGCCATGTTCGGCTCGCTCGAGCGATTTCTGGCCATCCTCATCGAGCACCACGCCGGGCGGCTCCCGGCCTGGCTCGCTCCCGTGCAGGCGGTGGTGATGAGTATCACCGACCGGCAGCACGATTACGTTCGAAAAGTCGCGGAAGCCCTGAAAAATCAGCAGTTTCGGGTCGAGACCGACTTGCGCAACGAAAAGGTCGGCTTTAAGATTCGAGAGCACACGCTGCAGCGTGTTCCGTATCTATTGGTTGCGGGTGACAAGGAGGTCGCCGCAAATCTGCTATCAGTGCGCACCCGAAGCGGCAAGGACTTGGGCACCATGACTCCGGAGAGCTTCGCAGAGCGTCTCCGGGTAGAGCTCGAGAGCCGCGGGCGCCGTACGTTGGAGGATTGACGCATCGCTAGTGCAACAAAGCGGGTCCGGCGCAACGAGGAGATCCTCGCGCCGCAACTGCGAGTGATCGCGGCCGACGGGTCGCAAGCCGGACTCATGTCCCGCGCCGAGGCGCTGCAGATGGCATCTGCCTCGGAGCTTGATCTGGTGGAGGTATCGCCCACGGCGGAGCCGCCGGTCGTGCGCATCATGGACTATGGGAAGTTCCTGTTCGAGCAGAACAAGAAGGCCCATTCGGCGAAGCGCAAGCAGAAACAGATTCAGGTCAAGGAAGTGAAGTTTCGTCCGGGGACGGGGGAGGCGGATTACCAGATCAAGCTGCGTAATCTTCAGCGCTTCCTCACCGAAGGCGACAAGGCCAAGGTAACCTTGCGGTTCCGCGGCCGGGAAATGGTGCACCAGGACATCGGGCGCAAGCTCCTCGATCGGGTCGCGACCGATCTCGCCGGCAGCGGCGTGATCGAGCAGAACCCGCTCATGGAAGGCAAGCAGATGATCATGGTGTTTGCACCGAAAAAGAAGTAACGGCTTCCGATTCCGTTTGGGTCGGGAGCCGTTCGCCCGTAGCGGGCGCCCTCGTCGAGGACGGGGACGCTTTGCGACCGGGGCTAGAGCAACAAAGTCGAGGAGACTACGTCGATGCCCAAGTTGAAGACCAACCGGGCGGCCGCCAAGCGCTTTCGCAAGACCGCGAAGGGCTTCAAGCGGTACGCCTCCAAACGCCGCCACAACCTCGGTCACAAGGACCGCAAGGTCAAGCGTCACGCCCGCTCGGGCGGTACGAGCCTGGTGCACGAGACCGACGTCGGTCGTCTCGAGCAGCTCCTTCCGTATCACAAGTAACCCCGAGCGAGATTTCAAATGGCTAGAGTCAAGCGTGGCGTGACGGCCGGGCGCCGTCACAAGAAGGTTCTGGGCAAGGCGAAGGGCTACTACAACGCCCGCCGCAAGGTCTATCGCGCCGCGAAGCAGGCGGTCATCAAGGCCGGCCAGTACGCCTATCGCGATCGCAGGCAGAAGAAGCGCGAGTTCCGCGCGCTGTGGATCGCGCGCATCAACGCCGCGGCGCGTCTGTACGGGCTCTCCTACAGCCGCATCATCAACGGCCTCAACAAGGCGGGTGTCGAGATCGATCGCAAGGTGCTCGCCGACATCGCGGTGCACGACGCCGAGGCGTTCGGCGCGATCGCGCAGCAGGCGAAGGCCGCGCTCGGCATCTCCTGACCGAACGGCAGGCCTTGCCTCATGCAGGACCTGACCCCGCTCGTGAGCCAGGCGCTCGATGAGGTTGCCGCTTGCGGCGAGCTCGCGGCGCTCGATGAGGCGCGCGTGCGCTGGCTCGGCAAGAAAGGCGCTCTCACCGGGCAGCTGAAGTCCTTGGGCGCGCTTCCCGCCGCGGAGCGCCCGGCCGCGGGTGAACGCATCAACGAGGCCAAGGAGCGATTGCAGGCCGCGATCGAGGCGCGCCGGCAGGCGCTCGCGCGCGCGGCGATCGAGCGCGAGCTCGCCGCCGGACGCATCGATGTGACGCTGCCCGGCCGCGGCGAGCAGCGCGGGGGGCTCCATCCGGTCACCCAGGCGCGGCTGCGGATCGAGGCGCTCTTTCGCGGCGCGGGCTTCGAGGTGGCGACGGGACCTGAGATCGAGGACGACTTCCACAACTTCGAGGCGCTCAACTTCCCGCCGAACCACCCGGCGCGGGCGATGCACGACACGTTCTACTTTCCCGACGGGAGGCTTCTGCGCACGCACACCTCTCCCGTGCAGATCCGCGCCATGCTCGCGGCCGGCGCGCCGATCGCCGTCATCGCGCCGGGGCGGGTGTATCGGTGCGACTCCGACATGACGCACTCCCCCATGTTTCATCAGGTCGAGGGACTCAAGGTCGATGAGCGCGTGAGCTTCGCGAGCATGAAGGCGGCGCTGCACGGATTTCTGCAGGAGTACTTCGAGCGCGATCTCGCCATGCGCCTGCGGCCGTCGTATTTCCCCTTCACCGAGCCCTCCGCCGAGGTCGACATGTCGTGCGTCTTCTGCGAAGGGCGCGGATGCCGCACCTGCAAGCACACCGGTTGGCTCGAGGTCGCGGGCTGCGGCATGGTCCATCCGAACGTGCTGCGCGCGAGCGGCGTCGACGCCGAGCGCTATACCGGCTACGCCTTCGGCATGGGCATCGACCGCCTCGCGATGCTGCGCTACGGGGTGAACGACCTCAGGCTCTTCTTCGAGAGCGATCTGCGTTTCCTCGAGCAGTTCCGGACACTCCCGCCATGAAGCTTCCCTGCTCGTGGCTCGCGGACTGGGTCGAGGTTCCCTGGAGCGCGAAGGAGCTCGGCTCGCGGCTGACCATGGCCGGCCTCGAACTCGAGGCGCTCGAGCCCGCCGCTCCCGCCTTCACGGGAGTCGTGGTCGGGGAAATCCTGACGGCCGAGAAGCATCCCCAGGCGGACAAGCTGCGGGTCTGTCAGGTCTCGAGCGGCGCCGGGGAGCCGCTCACCATCGTCTGCGGCGCCCCGAATGCGCGCGCGGGACTGAAGAGCGCGCTCGCCGTGGTCGGTGCGACGCTCCCGGGGGATCTGCGCATCAAGGCGGCGAAGCTGCGCGGAGTCGAGTCCGCCGGAATGCTGTGCTCGGCGAGGGAGCTCGGGCTCGCGGAGGCCTCGAGCGGCATCCTGGAGCTGCCGGCCGATGCGCCGACGGGATTGAATCTGCGCGAGTACCTCGATCTCGAGGACGCCGTGCTCGTGCTCAACATCACGCCCAATCGCGGCGATGCGATGTCCGTCATCGGCATTGCGCGCGAGGTGGCGGCGCTCTCGGGCGAGCCTCTCAGCGCCGATCGGCCGCGGGCGATGCCCGGGTTGCGAGGCGCCGGGCGCTCGCCCCCGCGATCGATGGCGGCCGGCGCCGCCCACCCGCTGAGCTCCGGCCCATCGCCCGCGCGAGCGACGCTGACGGCGCGTCTCGAGGCGCCGGCGGCCTGTCCGAAGTTCGTCGGCTGCATGGTCCGCGGAATCGACAACCAGGCGCCGCCTCCCATCTGGATGCGCGAGCGGCTGCGGCGCGCGGGTCTGCGCTCGATCAGCCCCGTGGTCGACGTCACCAACTACGTGATGCTCGAGCTCGGGCAGCCGATGCACGCCTACGACCTGACGAGGCTCGAAGGCGAGATCCGCGCGCGGCTCGCGCGCCCGGGAGAGTCGATCACGCTGCTCGATGGCCGGACCGTCGAGGTGCAGCCCGACGTGCTGCTGATCGCCGATGCCGGCGGCCCGATCGGCATCGCGGGCGTCATGGGTGGGGAGCGCACCGCGGTGAGTCCCGAGACCACCGACGTTTTTCTCGAGGCGGCTTACTTCCCGCCCGAGGCGATCATCGGCAAGCCGCTGCGTTTCGGCCTCATGACCGATGCCAGCCAGCGCTTCGAGCGCGGCGTCGATCCCTCCCAGCAGGAGCGCGCGATGGCGCGCGCACTCGAGCTGCTCGAGAGCATCGCGGGCGGCCACCCCGGTCCCGTGACCGTCGCCCGCTCCGAGGAGCACATGCCGCGCCGCCCGGCGGTCGGCCTGCGGCGCACGCGGCTCGCGCGGCTCCTCGGGCTCGAGTTGGACGACGAGCGGGTCCGCTCGACGCTGCATGCGCTCGGAATGCGCGTCGAGGCAAGCGGCGAGGGCTGGCGCGTGACGCCGCCGCCGCATCGCTTCGACATCGCGATCGAGGCGGATCTCATCGAGGAGGTCGCGCGGATCGTGGGGTATGAGGCGATTGCCGAGACCGATGCGAACGTTGCCCAGCGTTTTCACCGGCTGCCCGAATCCCGTCCGAGCGAGCAGGCGCTGCTCGAGGCGCTCGCGATGCGCGGTTACCAGGAGGCGATCAGCTACGCCTTCGTCGATCCGGCGCTGCAGTCGCGGCTCTTTCCGGACCGGCCCGCGCTCTCTCTTTCGAACCCGATTGCCAGCGACCTCTCGGCGATGCGGGTGTCACTCTGGCCGGGACTGATCAAGGCGGCGCTCGAGAATCAGCGCCGGCAACAGACCCGGATCCGGCTCTTCGAGCGCGGTGCCTGCTTCCTCGAGGAGGAGGGCGCTACGCGCGAGGTCGACACCGTGTCCGGCATCGTCTGCGGCAGCCGGCTGCCCGAGCAATGGGGGGTTCCGGGGGAGCAACGCAAGGCCGCCGACTTCTTCGACGTGAAGGGCGACCTCGAGGCCCTGCTGGCCGGCATTACGCACCGGGATGCCTTTGCTTTCGAGGCGGCGGCACTCCCCTGTCTGCACCCGGGCCGCTCGGCCCGAGTGCTGCGAAACGGGCGGCCGGTCGGCTGGCTGGGAGAGCTTCATCCGGCGCTCGCCCAGGAGCTCGACTTTACATATGCACCGATTCTCTTCGAGCTCGAGGCCGAGACCGCTCTACGCATCGAGCGCCCCGCCTTTCGGGAGGTTTCCCGCTTTCCCCAGGTCCGGCGCGATCTCGCCGTGGTGCTCGATGAATCGGTCGCTTTAAGTCATCTCACCGAGCGTGTAACCTTGTCCGCCTCGAGCCTATTGCGTGATCTCCGCGTTTTCGACGTGTATCGCGGCCCTGGTGTAGAAGAAGGTCGAAAAAGCGTCGCTTTGGGCTTGATTTTTCAGGACATTTCTCGCACTCTTACCGACGACGATGTAGCGCGTGCTGTCGCCTCGGTCGTCGCGGATTTGCGCGTAAGCTTGAACGCAAAAATACGAGAATAAGAGATGGCCCTGACAAAGGCGGAGATGGCGGAGGCGCTCTTCAACCAGCTCGGGCTCAATAAAAGGGAGGCGCGGGAGCTGGTGGACTTGTTCTTCGAGGAAGTGCGTGCCGCGCTGTCGAAGGGCGAGCAGGTGAAGCTCTCCGGTTTCGGCAACTTCGACCTGCGCGACAAGAACCAGCGTCCCGGCAGGAATCCGAAGACGGGCGAGGAGATCCCGATCACTGCCC
>JAKAZP010000071.1 GCA_021815905.1 Pseudomonadota bacterium
CCGTGACCGAAGTCTCCGGCGAGAGCGTCACCCTGGATGGCAATCATCCCCTCGCCGGCAAGAGCCTCAACTTCGACGTTCGGATCGAGGGTGTCAGGCCGGCGACCGAGGAGGAGCTCGCGCACGGGCACGTGCACGGCCCGGGCTCGCACTGAGACTTCCCTCCTCGGAAGATCAGCGGGGGCGCTCCGGCGGACGTCCCCGAGGGGGCTGCCGCCCCCGCTCGATCGGCCGGCCGGCGGCCGCGGGGCCCCCGGGTCGGAAGCCCCCGCGATAGGGGCTCTGCGCCTGCGGGGCGCCACGGTACTGCGGCGGCCGGGACTCGAACCGCTGCGGCGCTCTCTGGAACTGACGTTGCGGCGCTCGCTGGAACTGACGCTGCGGCGCTCTCTGGAACTGCTGTTGCGGGGCTCGCCGGAACTGCTGTTGGGGCGCTCTCTGGAACTGCTGTTGCGGGGCTCGCCGGAACTGCTGTTGGGGCGCTCGCCGGAACTGCCATTGCGGTCGTTCGGCCGCCCCCCCTCGCCCCGGTCCGCGCTGCATCATGCGTCCGCTTGCGCGCCCCTGCGTCGCCCAGGGTGGCCGGTCAGAGCGCATCGGCGCCCGCGCGGGCCGCATGCTCTCGGGGCGCAGATGCACCGGGCCGCCCGCGGCGCGCGCCGCCACGACTCCCCTGCCGTGAAACATCGCCGGCCGCACCGTGGCGGCGATCGGCGGGCGGCCGTGATTGTAATCCGCGCGCAACGAGCGGTCGGAGAACGCGAGCCGCTCCTGCCGGCGCTGTGCGGGAGTGAAGGCCGTGCGCCGCTCGCGCTCGGCCAACAGGTCGCGCCGCGTCGGACGCGCCTGCACTCCGCGGGGGCCACCGTTGAAGCTGACATGCTCGAATTCGCGGTGCGCGAACCGCGGCCGGCGGTAGTAGTCGTTCCGCTCGAACCCCGGTCCGACCCGCCAGACGGCGCGGTTGTAATAGAACTCGCCGCCGCGCCAGTATCCGCCGTCGAAGCCGTCCCCGTCGTACCCGAAGCCGTAGTTGATCCCGCCGTAAAATCCAACGTTCGGGCCCCAGTAGCCGGCATGCCACAAGTACGCTCCGTCGATCCATCCCCAGTATCCGGGAGTCCACAGCAACCCGACCGTGGGAGGCAACATCCAGGTGCCGGGCACCCAGTAGTAAGCCCCCTCGTTCCACGCCCAGTACCCCGGCACCCAGATGTAGCCGAAGGCCGGGCAGGCCGGCTGAACATAAACCGGTAGCGGCGGCGGCGCGATGTCCACCGAGACGAACACGGCGGCGGGCGAGATCGCCGGCAGAGCCGCAAGCACGAGCGCGGGGCCGAGAGCACGAAGAAGTCGCTTGAGCATGGTGGTTCTCCGGTACGTATGAAGCGTGCCGCCCGCCGGCTGAACCCGTGCTGAACCCCGGCCCGGGCGTGAGGCTGCGCAGCGGCCCCGCTCCCGGACTGTGATCGGGAGCGGGTATTCCGGCGGGAAACGAACCCGGGAGTCGCGCGTTGACGCGCGCTGCGGAATCAGAACCAGCCGTAGTTGAAGCTGATGCTGATCCTCTCCCCGCGGACCGGATGCGCCGTCACTTCGTGCCGCAGCCAGCTCTCGAACAGCACCACGCGGCCGGATTCCGCGGGCAGCACGACCCAGGGACGGCTCTCCCGGCGCGCGCCCCTGCGGCGCGGAGGGGCCGCCATCATGCGCTCGAGACGCGGATCCTCGAGCTTCAGCCCCGGGCTGCCGGCCGGTGTGCTCACGTAGTAGGTACCGCTCAACGTCGACAGCGGATGAAGGTGCAGGCCGTGAGATGTGCCGCGCGGCATGATGTTGACCCAACAGTCGGTCATCGCGAGCGGCCGGCCGGTCAGGTCGAGCTGCAGCGCGCGCACGAAGGCCGCCACGTGCCGATCGACCTCGCGCTCGAGCGCGCCGAAGGTGGGGGAGCATCGGTGCATGCGGCACGCCGAGCTGTAAGATGTATAGCCGCCCGGGTAGTTCTTCGCCGACCACCGCCGGCCCGCCGCATCGTCGAGCCGCAGTTGACGGCACTCCTCGAGCAGCCGGGCGTCGAGCCTGCGGTCGGTGCCGCCGAGGCGCGCCGAATACACGAGAGTCGGAAAGAGCTTGAGCACGGGCATCGGGAGAGTATATGCAAGTCGCCCCCTATGGCACATGGAGCTCGCCCCTCGCGGCGGCGGACCTGGCGCGCGCGGCAATTTCGCTCGCGTACGCGCAGGTCGCCGACGGCCGCCCCTGCTGGGTCGAGAACCGGCCCGCGGAGGGCGGCCGCCAGCTCATCGCCGCGCTCGCGCCCGGGGGCCGCTTCGAGGAACTGACGCCTCCGGAATTCAACGTCCGCAGCCGGGTGCACGAGTATGGAGGAAGACCCTTCGTCGTCGGCCGCTCGGGCATCCTCTACTTCTGCAACTTCGCCGATCAGCGGCTGTATCGCGGGCACGCATCGGCCCCGCCTGCCGCGATCACGCCCGAGGGATATCGGTATGCGGACTTCGACCTCGATCCGCTCGGTGAGCATCTGTACTGCGTGCGCGAGGACCACACCGGAGCCGGCGAGCCGGGGAATGCGCTGGTCGCGCTCGCGCACGACGGCGGCGCCGGAACGGTGCTGTTCGAGCGCAGCGACTTCGTCGCCTATCCGCGCGTGAGCCCGGACGGCCGGCGGCTCGCCTGGATCGCGTGGAGCCATCCCGACATGCCCTGGGACGCGACCCGCCTTTACGTCGGCCGCATCCAGGACGGAAGCCTTTCGGACATCGAGCGCGTCGCGGGCGGCCCGAGCGAGTCGGTGGTCGAGCCCCGCTGGGATCGTGACGGCACGCTGTACTTCGTCTCCGATCGCGGCGGCTGGTGGAATCTGCACCGCTGGCGCGGCGGGGCGGCCGAGCCGGTGATGGCGATGGAGGCTGAGCTCTCGGGAGCGCTGTGGACACTCGGAATGTCGAGTTATGCCCTCATGGGCGACGGCCGGGCGGTGTTTCGCTACACCCGGGCGGCCCAGGACCGGCTCGGCGTCGTGGGGCTCGCATCGGGCGGCTGGAGCGAGCTGCCGCTGCCTTACAACCGCCTCTCGAGCCTCGAGCGCCTGTCGGCCGATTCCGTGATCGCGGTGGCCGCCTCGCCCCAGGCCGAAGCGGCGCTCGTCGCGATCGATGCCTCGAGCGGCGGCCATCGCGTGCTGCGCGCGCCCGGCGAGCTGCGCCTGCCGCGCAAGCTCGTCTCGATCGCCGAGCCGCTCGAATTTCCTGCCGGTCCGAACCGGGTCGCGCACGCCTTCTACTACCCGCCGCGGAACCCGCGCTTCGCGGCGCCCTCGGGCTCGAAACCTCCGCTCATCGTGAAGGTGCACGGGGGACCGACCAGCCACTCCACATCCGACTTCAGCACCGCGGTGCAATTCTGGACCACGCGCGGCTTCGCCCTGCTCGATGTCAACCATGGGGGGAGCACCGGATTCGGGCGCGAATACCGCGAGCAGCTCAAAGCGAACTGGGGCGTGCTCGACGTCGGCGATGTGGTCTGCGCGGTGGAATTCCTCGTGCGGCGCGGAGACGTCGATCCCGCCAAGGTGGCGATCCGCGGCGGCAGCGCCGGAGGATTCACGGTGCTGGCGGCGCTGGCGTTCCACGATGTCTTCAAGGCGGGGGCCAGCTACTACGGCGTGAGCGACCTCGAGGCCCTGGCGCGCGACACTCACAAGTTCGAGAGCCGATATCTCGAGCGACTGGTCGCGCCGCTGCCGGAAGGACGGGCCGTCTACGAGGCGCGCGCTCCGATCCGCCATCTCGACGGCTTCCGCGCGCCCCTCATCGTCTTTCAGGGCGCCGACGACCAGGTGGTGCCTCCGGCACAGTCGCGAGCCATCGTAGCGGCTCTGGCGCAGCGGGGAATTCCGGTCGAATACCTCGAGTTCCCCGGCGAGCAGCACGGCTTCCGAAAAGCCGAGAACATCGTGCGCTCGCTCGAGGCGGAGCTCGCCTTCTACCGGAAGACCTTCGGCCTCTGAGGGCATCGGGAGCGCGGACGCGCAGCGGATCCTCCCGCTCGCTCCGAGTCAGGGCTCGATGCGCCGGCTCTGTCCGGCTCCGCCGCCATGACGAAGGCCGGGAACGCGGGCCTGACGAGCCCTCGCCTACGAGGCCCGCTCGAACTGCTGCGCCTCGGTGCTGCCCGTCAGCGCCGTGATCGATGAGTGGCCGCCGGTGACCGCCTGGGTCACCTCGTCGAAATAGCCGGCGCCGACCTCACGCTGATGCTTCGTCGCCGTGTAGCCGTGCTGCTCGGCGGCGAACTCCGCCTGCTGCAGGGCGACGTAGGCGGACATCTGGCTGGCCTTGTAGCCGCGAGCCAGCTCGAACATCGAGAAGTTGAGCGCGTGGAATCCCGCGAGGGTGATGAACTGGAACCGGTATCCCATCGCGGCGAGCTCGCGCTGGAATTTCGCGATGGTCGCGTCGTCGAGCTTGCGCTTCCAGTTGAAGGATGGCGAGCAGTTGTACGCCAACAGCTTGCCCGGGAAGCGCGCATGCACGCCCTCCGCGAACTGCGCCGCTTCCTCGAGATCGGGCTTGGCGGTCTCGCACCAGATGAGGTCCGCGTGCGGCGCGTAGGCGCGCGCGCGCGCGATCGCCTGCTCGAGCCCCGCTCTCAGATGGAAGAAGCCTTCGGCGGTGCGGCCGCGCGATTCGTCGATGAAGGGACGATCGCGCTCATCGACATCCGAGGTGATCAGGTTCGCCGCCTCGGCGTCGGTGCGCGCCACGAGAATGGTGGGCACGTTGCAGACATCGGCCGCCAGCCGGGCCGCAGTGAGCTTTGCGACGGCCTCCCGGGTCGGAACAAGCACCTTGCCGCCCATGTGGCCGCACTTCTTCGCGGCCGACAGCTGATCCTCGAAATGCACGCCGGCGGCTCCCGCCTCGATCATCTGCTTCATGAGCTCGAAGGCATTGAGCACCCCGCCGAATCCCGCCTCCGCGTCGGCGACGATCGGCTTCAGCCAGTCGATGCCATCGTTGCCCTCCGCGTGGTGGATCTCGTCGGCACGACGGAGCGTCGCGTTGATCCGGCGCACCACGGCGGGGACGGAGTCGGCGGGATACAGCGACTGATCCGGGTACATCTGCCCGGCAAGGTTCGCGTCCGCCGCCACCTGCCAGCCGGAGAGATAGATCGCATCGAGTCCCGCCTTCACCTGCTGCAGGGCCTGATTGCCGGTGAGTGCTCCGAGGGCGTTGACGAACGGCTTCTCGTTGAGATAACGCCAGAGCTTCTCCGCGGTGAGTCGGGCGATGGAGTGCTCCACCGGGATCGTGCCGCGCAGCCGCACCACGTCCTCCGCGCGGTAGCCGCGCTCGATGCCGCGCCAGCGCGGACTCCCGCGCCAGGCCTCGCGCAGCTCCTCTGCGGTGGGAAGTGATCTCGGTGCGGTCATGGCAGTCTCCCCCACGCTCAGTCGAGCAGTTCGTAGGCCGGAAGTGTCAGAAACTCATCGAACGTGTCCTGCTTGGTCATCTGCTCGAACAGGCGCGCCGCGGTCGGAAACACCCCGTTCAGCAGTCTCGCCGCACCCACCTCGCCGTGGATGCGGTCGATCTCCTCCGTGAGCAGCCGATCGAACCGCTCCGGCGTGACCGGCGCTCCGTCGCTCGTGCGCGCGCCGTGGTGCAGCCACTGCCACAGCTGCGCGCGACAGATCTCCGCGGTCGCGGCATCCTCCATGAGGTTGTAGAGCGGCACGCAGCCGCTGCCTCGCAGCCAGGCCTCGATGTACTGGACGCCGACGCGGATGCAGTTGCGAACGCCCCCTTCCGTGATCTCGCCATCGGGCACGCGCAGAAGGTCCCCGGCGGTGACACGCACTTCCGCGCGCGCCACGGCGAGCTGGTTCGGTCCCCGCATCACCGAATCGAATGCCTCGCGCGCCACGGCCGCGAGGCCCGGGTGCGCTATCCAGGTGCCGTCGTGGCCGGCGCGGGCCTCCCGCAGCTTGTCGGCGCGCACGCGCGCCATGGCCGCCTCGTTCGCCTCCCGGTCGTCGCGGATCGGGATCTGCGCGGCCATGCCCCCCATCGCGTGCGCGCCGCGGCGGTGGCAGGTCTTGATGAGCAGGTCGACGTAGGACTTGAGGAAGTGCCGGTCCATGGTGACGCTGGCCCGGTCGGGCAGCAGGAACTCGGCGCGATTTCGAAACTTCTTGATGAAGCTGAAGATGTAGTCCCAGCGGCCGCAGTTGAGGCCCGCCGAGTGCTCGCGCAGCTCGTAGAGGATCTCATCCATCTCGAACGCCGCGAGGATGGTCTCGATCAGCACCGTCGCCTTGATGGTGCCGCGCGCGATGCCGAGCGCTTCCTGGGAGGCGAGGAACACGTCGTTCCACAGGCGCGCTTCCAGGTGGCTTTCCATCTTCGGCAGATAGAAATAGGGGCCGGTGCCCGCGCGCGCGAGCGCCTCGTGATTGTTGGCCATGTACAGCGCGAAATCGAACAGCGCGCCCGAGACCGGCTCGCCATTGATGCGCACGTGCTTCTCCGGCAGGTGCCAGCCTCGAGGGCGCACGATCAGGGTCGCCGTGCGCTCGGCGAGGCGATACACCTTGCCGGTCGTCGGGTCGGCGTAGGTGATCGTGCGGCGGATCGCATCGGCGAGGTTGATCTGCCCGCGCACGACGTTGTCCCAGGTCGGCGAGCAGGAGTCCTCGAAATCCGCCATGAACGCGCGCACCGGCGCGTTGAGCGCGTTGATGACCATCTTGCGATCGACGGGACCGGTGATCTCCACGCGCCGGTCCTGGAGATCCGCCGGCACGGGCGCGATGCGCCAGTCGCCCGCGCGCACCCCGGCGGTGTCGGGCAGGAAATCCGGCAGCGCGCCCTCATCGAGCTCCCGCTGGCGCCGCTCGCGCGCCGCCAGCAGCTCCAGGCGGCGCGGATTGAACCGCCGGTGCAGGTGCGCGAGCAGCTGCATCGCGAGCGGCGTGAGCACCTCCGCGGACCGTTCGATCCGTGGGCCGAGAATCTCGACCGGCGAGCCGGCCGGCTCGCGGGAGTAGACGAGGTCGTCGGGTCTGGCGTTCATGGATGAGGAGAATAGCTCCGGCATGCGCAACAATTTGACTATAGAAACTTCACAATGTTAATTTCACAATGAACCTGGCTGCCATCCTGACGCCCATGACGCCGCTCCTTCGCAAAGGTCATTTCCTCGGGGCCAAGCTGCGCTCGATCCGCAAGCGCAACGGACTCACGCTGGAAGAGCTTTCCGCGCGCTGCATACAGAGAAATGCCGAGCACGCTCCCTCGGTTTCCTATCTCAGCATGATCGAGAGCGGCAAGCGCGCCCCCTCGAGAAAGATGCTCGAGCTTCTCGCCGGCGTGTTCCATCGGGAGGCCGCCTGGTTCCTGGATGAGAGCGCCGAGCTCGAGCTTCAGGCCCCCGGGGCGCCCGCGGGCGGAGCCGCCAAGATACCGCTCGAGCCGGGATTTCTGTTCTCGAAGGATGTGCTGCAGGCGGCGATCCCGGAGCTGCTCGCCCAGACCGGCACCAGCGGGCGGCAATTCGCTCATCTGCTCATCCGGTCTCACCAGGAGATCTCGCGCAACGACTTCCCCGATCTCGAGCGCGCCGCCGACAGCGTCGGGGAGCGCCGCTTCCCCCTCGGTGTCGAGGATCTGATGCGCCTCGGACGGCGCCACGGCCTGGAGGTCCGCTGGTTCGAGAGAAAGCCCGTGCTCGCGCGCGACAAGGACCGCGAAGTCCGCAGCATGGTGCGCTCGTTCTTCGAGCCGCCGCACACCGTGTACGCCAACCGCGCGCTGCAGTCCGATCCCGCGCGCCTGAAGTTCGATCTCGCCGCCCACATCGCGCACAAGGTGCTGCACGGAGGCGATGGTCTGAAGTCGGCGCACGCCACGGGAGGCGAGATGGGCGGCAGCCCCGAGGGCGCATCGGTCGGGGCCGGCATGAACGCGCAGGACGTGCTGCACGCCTGGCGCGACTTCGAGTGCAGCTTCTTTGCCGGCGCGCTGCTCGCTCCACGCATTCCCTTCCGGCGCTTTCTCGCTCGCGAGCGCTATCGCGTGGACCCCGGCATGCGCCTGGAGCTGACTCCGGCGGTGATCATGCGCCGCATGACCAAGGTCTCCCCTTATCCGTACTGGCATTTCTTCGATGCCTATCCGCCCGGCTACCTGCGCGCCGTCTATCGGGGCAACGGAATACCCCTGCCCTGGGGCAACCTCGCGCAGGTGAGCGATCCGTGTCCCAACTGGGCGGTGTTCCGCATGATCGACGGCTCCCGCGGCGACACCGGCTCGCAGATCTCGGTGTTGCGTGACGGCGAGCGCTCGCTGCTTTATTGCTGCCACTCGCGCCGGGTGAAGGACATGGCGGGCAATCCCCACGTGCTGTCGGTCGGCGTCGACCTCGCCCCCGCGCTCGATGCCAACGGCGTCGCGAGCGCCGGGGTCATCGAGCCGATCCTCAGCGGCTGCCTGCACCGTCGGGGCGAAGCGCGCATCCCGCGGGCGGCGGCCGAAGCGCTGGTGGCCGTCGCCAACGTGCTCGACATCGCCTGGATCGAGGACGCGCTGGAGCAGCCGGCACGCATCATTTGTCCGCGCAGCAGCCGCTGCCCGCGCCCGGATCGGTGCGAAGGCGCCCGTTGCCGCCCCTCGCGCGCGCGCGAGATCGACGACGTCAGGGACGAGATCCTGGGCAGGGAGCCGCCCGGGACGGACTGATCCGGCGCCGCGATCCGGCGCTTACACGAACAGGGTGGCCGGGTGCTCGAGGCGCTCCTTGAGCGCCTGGATCATCGCGGCCGCATCGTAACCGTCCACGAAGCGGTGATCGAACGAGGACGAGAGATTCATCATCCGCCGCACGGCGATCGAGCCGTCGACGACCATCGGCCGCTCCACGGCCCGGTTGACGCCGATGATCGCCACTTCGGGCGCATTGATGATCGGAGTGCTCGCGATACCGCCGAGCTTCCCGAGGCTCGTGATCGTGATCGTCGATCCGCCGAGCTCCTCGCGCGTCGCCTTGTTGGAGCGCGCGGCGTCCGTGACCCGGCGCATCTGCGCGGCGAGATCCCACAGGGAGCGCTGCTGCGCGTCGTGCACGACCGGCACCTTGAGCCCCTCCGGCGTCTGCGTCGCGACCCCGATGTGCACCGCTCGATACCGCACGATCACGCCGCGCTCGGCGTCGAAATGCGCGTTGCACTGCGGGAAATCCTCGAGCACGCGCACCAGTCCGAGCGCGAGGAACGGCAGATAGGTGAGCGCCGGCACCCCGGAATCGAGCCGGGTGTTCAGATGGCGGCGCAGCGACTCGAGCTCGGTGAGGTCGACTTCCTCGACGTAGGAGAAGTGCGGGATGTTGCGCTTGGCCTCGCTCATGCGCTGCGCGATGAGGCGCCGCAAACCGATGACCTTGATCTCCTGCGTCTCGCCGGCGGGTCGGGCCGCCCCGGCCGCCGCGCGGGCCGCAGGCGGCAACGAGGCCGGTGTGGAAGCCGGCCCGGCGGTTCGGC
>JAKAZP010000072.1 GCA_021815905.1 Pseudomonadota bacterium
TCCGATCTCGTGCCCCCGTTGATGCTGGTGGAATTCTGGTCCGCGAACACCTGAGGCAGGCGGTTCAGGACGTCCTCGACGCGGGTTGCGCCCAACTGCGCGAACTGCTTCGAGGTGACGAACTGCACCGGGCTGATGGAGGTCTGGTTCGGCGTCGCGATGCGGGTTCCCGTGACGACCACTTCCTGCAACTGAGCACTGGCGGCATTGCCACCCGCAGGGGCGGGAGCGGGCAACGCCTGCGACAGCAGCTGCGGCGCGCTCGATTTCCCGTGAGTTCCCGTGTCTCGAATGCGAGCCGGCCGGCCCGGCGGCTCCCGAGAGCTCGACTGCGCATGCGCCACGCCGAAGGAGACCGCCAGAGCGCCTCCGGTGAGCACGGCGCGCACCGCGTTGCGTATCAACACATTCCCGGAATTGTCGTTGATCATTTTCCCCACTCCCCGGCCGCCTTGGCTCATCGTCTCACCGATGTTGGTCCGACGATGGCACCAGTCTCATGGCGAGCTTCGAAACGGCCGTTTACCCCGATGCCGGGGGCGGAGTCTACGAGCACCGTGCGAAGGAGCGTTTCAACTTGCGTGGAAGTGATCCGTGGTCGGTGCGATTGTGATACTGCAACCGTGCATGTCATGTTGCGCCGATGTCTCACGGCGATCGCGACGGACCGGCCGTTGGCTCTCGCGCGCCCGGCGGTTCGTAATTTCGATGCTCATTGAAACACCGCGCGCGCGGGCGCCCTAGGATTAGGTTGACTTGCGGCTCGCATCGGCATCGGCGATGAGGACCGCGGAGAGCCATTCCGGCGCGATACGGGTTCGAAGTGTCGGATCAGCAGCAAATCGAATCATTCGCTCTGCGGCCTCGGGCGAAAGGTGAGCCGGTGTTTCGCTGGCTTTCCGAGGAGATTCGCGCGGCGATTCTCGACGGTCGATTCTCCCCGGGTTCGAGACTGCCCTCGAGGATCGATCTCGCGCGAAAGTATCGTCTGTCGATCGGCACCGTCGTCGCGGCGTTCGACCTGCTGCTGAGGGCGGGCTACGTGGACGCCGTCGTCGGCCGAGGCACGTATGTCAGCATGGCGGCTGCGGACACGCCGGGAGAGCGCGCCCCTCCTCGGGCGCGGACGCCACGTCGGACGCTGTCGGCTCGGGGGCGGCTCCTGGCTGCCCAATCGTTCCCCGATTTCCGCTCCGGCCGTGCGGCGGGGACATTCCCCCTCGCCTGTCCCATGCTCGGTGTATTTCCGATCGAGACGTGGAATCGCCTCGCTGCGCACCGCATGCGCGGGGACATGCACGAATTGGCCGCTCACGGTGAACCCCTCGGCTATCCGCCCTTGAGAGCGGCAATCGCCAAGCACGTGGGCGACACGCGAGGCGTGAGATGCACCTCAGGCCAGGTGGTCGTCACGTCCGGCACCCAGGACTCCCTCGATCTGGTCGCGAGACTTCTGCTCGATCCGGGCGATCGGGTGTGGATGGAGGATCCGGGCTATTCGCCAGCCACCTCTCTGTTCCGTGCGCACGGCCTCGAGGTGATTGGCGTTCCGGTCGATGCTCGGGGCATTGACTGTGACATGGGGCAACTCACCGGGCCCGCCCGCCTGGCGTACGTGACGCCTGCCTGCCAGTTTCCACTCGGGATGCCCATGTCGGTCGAGCGCCGGGTGAAGCTTCTCCAATGGGGAAGCGAGATGGGAGCATGGATATTCGAGGACGACTATGACAGCCAGCTCCAGTTCGATGGTCGGTCTCCCCCGCCGCTCTACAACCTCGATCGTGCGAGGAGCGTCATCTACTCCGGCAGCTTCAACAGGATGCTGTTTCCTTCGCTGCGAGTCGGCTTTCTTATCCTTCCTCCGGAATTCATCGAGTCTGCGGCCGCCGTGCGCTCCATTACCCGCCGGTATCGTCCTACGTTGGAGCAGGCGATCCTTGCCGACTTCATCGCGCAGGGGCACTTGGAGCTGCATCTTGGTCGAATGCGAGAAATCTGCACCGCGCGGCGTGAGACGCTGATCGGAGCGGCTCGCACTGAGCTCGGGGACCTCATGCGTTTTGATGGGTCCCAGGGCGGCTTGCAGCTCATCGGCTGGCTCGCGCCCGGAATGAGCGAATCCGAGGCGTGGCGACGCGCCGCGGCGCGCGGCATCGACTCCGTCGCGCTTTCGAGTCTCACGATAAGTCGACGTATGCCGGCGGCCCTGGTGCTCGGAATCAGCGGGGCGGAGCAACGTGCGATCAGGACGGCGGTCAAGCGGCTGGGACGGGTGTTGCGGGTGCTGGCCTGGCAGGAAATCGGATCCCGCGGTCCGCGAAGGCTCAGCGCGGAAACCTCGATCCCGTTCGAGGGGGCAAAGGGTTCATGAGCCGTGCGCTGTTGCCCCGGCGAGCTCAACAGGCCGCTGTCAAACTCGAGGAGGCCGACGCACTTCAGAAGCGCGACGATGAATCCGCCCGTGACGCGTAGTCCCTGAACAGGGCGAGCCGGGCCGGCGAGGAGACGGCGGCCCGAATACCCGGCCGATCGCCCAGGCCCATGACGAGTCCCTCCGGATCTCCGGCACCCGGCCAGCGAGGGAGATCATCGGCGTTCGGATCTCCCGTCTTCATGAAGCTGATCCAGTAGGCCTGAAGCTGGCGCGATACCTCATCGTCGGCAGCGGTGAAGACACGTCCCTTCTGCTTCAGCGCGCCAAAGACGTAGGGGACTTCGGCCGTGTGAAAGGATCCGAATTTCTTCGGATCCGAGCCGGGATACGCATGGTCGAAGAGATAGTCGTAAACTCGCTCTCCCGCGGCCTGGGCTCTCGCCTGCGAGAAGAACACCAGGCTCGCCATGTAACGATCTCGCGTCACAGCGGCCGCCGACGCACTGGCTTCCCCGTCGGTCGCATGGGGATAAAGAGCCAGGAACCGGTCCGCAAATGCTCCGTAGCGCTTGCGAACCATGGCCGCGAATTCCGCGGGTGTCATCCGGGCGGCAGCGCCCTCGTTCGAATTGAAACCCGTCAGCAGCGGCACGTTCGACTGCGGATGGGCCTCCCCTTCGGGATCGATACTCACGAAGCGACGGTCGACATTCGGGGCGAAGAGCAGCACCGGCGCCGCCGGAGTGCTTCCCGGCTTCGACGGCTCGAGCAGGGAGAGCTGATATGACGTCGCGGCCTCGTACAGCCTTGCCGCACTCAGGGCGCGCAACTGCGCCACATTGCTCGCTCCCGCCGCCTTCTGAAAGCCCGTTCCCCACTGCTCGGCTTGCCTGAGTGTCAGGAGCGGCAGGCCCATGCCGGAGCCGCTCTCCGCGATCGCCCGCGCGAACAGCCCCACGGCCGGCTTCGACACCAGCAGATCATTCACCATCATCGCGCCGGCGGATTGGCCCGCCACCGTCACCAGGGAGGGGTTCCCTCCAAAACGGGCGATGTTCGCGTGAACCCACCGCAGCGCGGCGATGACGTCCTCCAGGCCGTAGTTTCCGGAGCTGCCCACGTCCGATTCTTTCGTCAGCGCCGGGAGCGCCAGGAATCCGAACACTCCCAGCCGGTAGTTCATCGTGACGACCACCACGCCCTTGGCCGCCAGGTCAGTCCCGTCGTAGACCGGTACCGATCCCGAGCCCGAGAGAAAGGCACCGCCGGGAATGAACGCGTAGACCGGAAGCTCTCCTTTTCGCGCGAGCGGCGTCCAGACGTTCAGGTACAGACAATCCTCACTCATCGGGAGCCTGATCAGGAACTCCGGCCCGTAGGGGCCGATTGGCACCGGAGGACCCTGGTAGCAGCTCGGTCCGAAGCGGACTGCCGCGCGCACCTGCCGCCAGAGCCGCGGACGCCGGGGCGCTCGCCACCGAAGCGGACCCACCGGGGCTTGCGCGTAGGGAATGCCCAGATAGGACGCGACGCCGTGCGCCGAACTCCCTCTGACCGGCCCGTCTTCGGTCATGATCACCGGGGTGCGATCGGCCGCGAGCGCGCCGGCGCCGGCGGCGACGCAAAGCAACACGCACAGGACCAACGCCTTTGGAGATCTCACGTCCGGTTTCTCTCGAATTCCGTGATCGCGCGAGTCCGCCGGATCAGGGCGGCTCCCGCGCGCCCGAGTCCGTATCGCGGCGCTTGATCTAGTGAGCCGCCGCGCCCCGCGTCCGGCACCCCGCGCACACCCCGGTGAGCTCCACGGTGCGCTGATCGAGCTCGAAGCCGAGTCGCCGGCCGAGCTTGTCGGCGGCCGCGGCGAGGCTTTCATCGCCCTCCTCCACGACCTGCCCGCACCGTCGACAGATCAGGAACTGCACCGGGTGGGGCTCTTCGAGCCGCTCGCACAGGACGAAGGAGCGCGTCGTCTCGAGACGGTGCACGACACCGAGGCGCATGAGGAATTCGAGGCTGCGGTAGATGCCGGCCGCAGTCGAGCGGCCATCCTCGGGACGCAGCCGCTCGAGGAGCTCGTACGCCGAGAGCGCGCGGCCCGCGGCCACGAGCTCCGCGGCCACTGCGCGGCGCTGACGCGTGAGCCGTCCACCGCGCTCGCGGCAGAGCGCCTCGAGCTTCGCGAGCGCGGCATTGCGGATCGTCCTGGCCGCTCTGCCCATGGTCAGGCGTACCGCCGGCGCAGGCGTCCGGCCGCATAGGCGCCGGCGCCGAGTGTGCCGACGAAAAACCCCACCGGCCAGTTGGACAGATACGACAGGGCGATGGCGCTCCACACGGTCAGCAACGCGAGCACGACCGAGATCAGCGCTGCGGCCAGGGGGCGATCGCTGAGCGCGCGCGCCGCCGAGGCCGGCCCCACCATCAGACTGAACACCATCAGCGCTCCGACCACCGGCAGAACGGTCGCGGTGGACAGCGCCAGCACGATCAGGAATCCGAGCTCGACCCGTCGGCTCCCCGCACCGCCCGCCTGCGCAAGCTCGGGCGACAGGGCATCGAGCAGCAGCGGCCTGAATTGCCACGCAGTCGTCGCGATCGCCGCCGCGCTGAGGGCCGCCACCGGCAGGATCTCACCCGCGCTGATGCCGAGCACTTCGCCGAACAGCAGCGCGTAAAGTCCTTGCGCGTACTGCCGCGTCATGCTGAGCAGCAGTGTTCCCACGGCCAGCGACACGGCCAGCCAGAGCGCGGTGGCCACTTCGCGCCGCTCGATGCGCTCGAGCTGCGAGATGCCGAGCACTCCGAGCCCGGAGAAGGCGAGCAGCCCGATGAACGGGCTCACCCCGAGCAGGCTCGCAGCGGCTGCTCCCGGAAAGGCCCCGAGCGGCAGCACGTGTGCGGCAAAGGAGGCGCGGCGGATCACGACGAAGAATCCGACGAAGCCGGCGGCGGCCGCGACCAGCGATGCGACGATCCAGGTGTTCACCATGAAGCTGGAGAACATGACCGCCTCAGCTGCCATCCGCAAGCCGCGCCCGCTGCGCCGTGCGGGAACCGGTGCGGGCGCGGCGGGACGCGAGGTTGGCGAGGAGATAGAAGACAAAGAGGAGGCTCACGATGAAGAAACTGACCGGCCAGCCGTATCCCGGTGTCCAGTAGTAACTGTCGTACGCCAGCAGGATCCCGAGCCAAGTGGCGGCGAGCCCGGTCAGCACCGCGAGCGCGAGCGCCCGGGCGGGCCGATCGGCGAGGCGCAGTCCGGTTGCCGCGGGCCCGATGAGCAGCGCCGTCGAAAGCATCGCGCCGACCGTGAGCGCGGACAGCGACACCGCGAGCGCGAGCGCGAGCGCATGCAGCAGCCCCATGATGCGCACCCGAGTACCCTGCGCGGCGGCCAGGTCCGCGGACAGCGAGCTCACGAGCAGCGGCCGGTAGATCGTCCCGACGATCGCGATCGCCGCGGCGCCGACGCCGAGCGCGAGCGGCACGATCGCCGGGCCGACGGCGAACATCGAGCCGAACAGGATCGTGATCGCGGCACCCGAGGTGCTGCCGAGCGTGCTGTCGAAGTACAGCATGAGCGCCGCGAGCCCGAGCCCGGCTCCGAGCACGATGCCGGTCACGACATCGCGCTCGCGGGCATCGCGGATGTCGGCCCACTCCATGCCCGCCGCGGCGATCGTCGCCATGCCGAGAAAGCCGAGCAGCGGACTCACGCCGAGCAGGAAGGACGCCGAGCCGCCCGCGCTGCTCACGTCCGCGAGCGCATGGCCGGCGAAGGTCTGGCCGCGCACCACGGTGAAGACACCGACCACCGCGGCCACCAGCGCCGCCCATCCGCCGACCGCGAGTGCGGTGCGCACCGGCTCGTTGGCGAAGAAGCCGGGAGCGAGCAGCACGAGCGAGGGATGCATGGCGGCTCAGGGAATCTGCGTGATGTGAACCGGGTCGCGCGCGAGCGCGGCGTGTCCTTCCTCGGGCGCCTCCGCCGCGATGACCACCACTCGTCCGTGGATTCGCACCACGTCGATGTGGTAGCCATAGAGCCGGCTCAGCACTTCCGTCCGCACGACCTCGTCCGTGCGGCCGCTCGCGGCGTGCCCGTTGGCGAGATACACGATGCGGTCCGTGACCGGCAGCAGCGGATTCATGTCGTGAGCCGAGAGCAGCACCGCGGTACGGCGCTGAGTGGCGAGGCGGCTGAGGAGCCCCACGATCTCGGCGACGCTGCGCACGTCGAGGCTCGCGAGCGGCTCATCGAGAAGCAGCAGCCGCGGCTGCCGGATGAGCGCGTGCGCGATGAGGATGCGCTGCTGCTGACCGCCCGAGAGACGGCCCACCCGCCGCTCGGCAAACTCCGCCGCTCCGACCGCGGCCAGCATTTCATCGACCAGCGCATCGCGCTTGCGCGAGGCGAGCGGCAGGCCGAAGCGGCTCCCGTCGAATCCGAGCGCGACCACGTCGCGGCCCCGCAGCGGCAGCTCCGGGTCGAGCGAGATCTTCTGCGGCACGTAGCCGACGGGCTCCCGTGCGGCGGCGCCGGTGCCGGACCCGATCCGTACGCTGCCCGAATCCGCTCGCAGCATGCCGAGCACCGCCCTGAAGAGAGTGGTCTTGCCCGAGCCATTGCCGCCGATCAGGCCGCAGAACTCCCCCTCGCGCAGCGTGAAATTCACGTCCTCGAGAATCCGACGTCCGCCGAGCGAGACGCTCACGTGCTCGACCGCGAGCACCACATCGGAACGCGTCAACTCCGTTTCCTCACTTGTCCTGCGATCGAGTGGAGGCGCCGCGGGACAGCGCATCGCTCAGCGCCCGTGTCGTAGCGAGCATCCAGCTCTGGTAGCGATCGCCTTCGGGCATCGTCTCGTAGACGCCGATCACCGGAATCCCCGCCGTGCGCGCGCGCGCGAGAAACGCCTGGGTGAGCGAGTTGGTGACCTGACGGTTGTAGACGAGCGCCTTCACCGCCCGGCCGCTGAGAAGTGCGTTCTCGACGGCGATGTCCTGAGGCGCCGGATCGGTGCCGTTCATGATCGCGAGCTCGAGCGCCCTCGGAGTCGCGATCCTCAGCCCGGCCGCATCCAGCAGGTAATCGGCGACGGGCTCCGTGACCGCGACCGGCGTTCCCTTGAAGCGGCCCGAGATCGCCGCGAGCGCCGCCTTCCAGGGCCCGAGCGAGGCATCGAACTTGCGCACGTTGGCGTGGAAGTACGCCGCTTCGCCGGGCTCCAGCGTCGCGAGCACGTTCGCGATCGCCTGCGCGACCACGGGCATGGTTTCCGGCGCGTACCAGAGGTGCGGATTGGCGGTGCTGCCGGGCAGGCGCATCACGTGCTGTGCGTCGATGACCGAGCGTCGATCGCCCGGCGTCGCTGCCAGCACCTTGTCGACCCAGGCGTCGTAGCCGAGACCGTTCTCGACCACCAGATTCGCCGACTCGAGCTCGCGCGCGACCGCGGGGCTCGCCTGGAAGGCGTGCGGGTCGGTATCGGGTTTGCGCAAGATCGCCACCACCGAGACGAATGACCCGCCGATCTGCGAGATCACATCGGCATACTGGCTTTCGACTCCGACGGCGCGGATGGGACCGCTCGGAGGAGCGCCGCCGCAGCCGGAAGCGGCGGCCGCGGCGACCATCGCCAGCGCCGCGAGCACGGCGCGCACGCGCTCCACCGGGCGTGTGCCGCACGGCCGCAGGGCGACCTGACCGCTCATCTCGACCTCCGGCTTTTCGGGAGATCGAAATGATAGATTGTATCACTACGGTCGTCCAGCCGGCGCGCTCCTCAGTCCGATGACGGATCGAGCGCGAGCAGCGCGAAGCTGGCGAGCCAGTGCTCGCCCATGTAGTCGCCGGCGACTTGATCGAGCGCGCTCTCGAGATGGCGCTCGATGGCTTCCCGCGCCCGCTCGCGCAACGGGCCCGATTCCCCGAGCGCTGCGCTGATGCGCTTCCAGCACCACGCACGGCAGGCATGAAGACCATCGAGGTGGGCGATCTTGCCGTCGGTGCGATCGCTCACCGTCGCCGGCGAGAACAGGGTCGCCGGCGTCCCGCGGACCGCCTCCGGCAGGAAGGCGGCGAACCAGGCGCGGAACTCCTCCGCGCTCAGCACATCGGCCATGAGCGCCGACTCCATGAGTGCGGGCGAGAGGAACTCGTCCTGCGATGGCTCCCACGCCTGACAGCCCCGATCCGCCGCGTACCAGCGCCGCGCGGCCGCGCCGCAGGCGTCCGCGAGTGCGGTGCGCCCGGCGACCGCGGCGAAATCGCGCGCGAGCAGCAAGGCGAACGCGCTGTTGAAATGCGTGCCCACGCGCACCGGGTAGGTCGCGAGCGGCAGGTATGCGTGGAAGCGCCCCTCGAACTGCTCCGCCAGCGGCGTCAGTGCCCCCGCCCACCGCCGCCCTTGCGGGCTCGCATGCCGCAGGAGCTCGCCCTGGAGCATGAGCAGCCACGCCCAGCCGTAGGGTCGCTCGAAACCCCGCGTGGCCGGCCGAGAAAGATACGCGACCTCGCCCGCGACCTTTCCCTCGGTCAGCTGCTCATCGAGCAGCGTGCGGATCGCGGCGCCCTCCTCGAGCCCGGGGAAGCGTCGGCCGAGCCGCGCGAGCAGCCAGTGGCCGTGCACGCACGAGTGCCAGTCGAAACTGCCGAAGAACACCGGGTGCAGCTGCCGCGGGCTCCTCACGTCCGCGGCTCCCGTCATCACGTGATCGAGCTTGTTCGGATACTCGCGCGTGACGTGGCCGAGCGCGATGCGCGCGAAGCGCGCGGCGATTGCGGGTGTGAGTGTCCGGGACATGTTCGCTCCGCTTGGCTAGAACCGAAAAACGAGCGTGTACATCAGCAGGACGTTGCAGACGAGCAGCGCGATCCCGGTGGGGATCTGCACCTTGATGACCGCGTTGCGATCGGGAAGCTCGAGCAGCGCCGCCGGCACGATGTTGAAATTGGCCGCCATGGGAGTCGCGAGCGTGCCGCAGAACCCCGAGAGCATGCCGATCGCGCCCATGATCGCCGGATCGCCGCCGAAGCGATGCACGATGAGCGGCACGC
>JAKAZP010000073.1 GCA_021815905.1 Pseudomonadota bacterium
ACGCTCGCAGCGCGCCACCGTCGGCGGCGCATCGCCGGAGAACTCTCCCTCGGCGAAGCGCCGGAACCCGAGCACCTCATCGACGAGGAGCCCGGCGGGAATCTCCCGGTGATTGACCACCACCACGCGCGTGTTGCGGGTGAGCGGCGTCGTGCCGCTGCCCAGAAACTGGCGCAGGTCGATGACCGGCAGCAGCTGACCGCGCACGTTGGCGAGCCCCTTGATCCACGGCTTGGCGCCCGGCACGCGCGTCATGGCCGCCGGAACGCCCAGTACTTCGCGCGTCTCCTCCCGCGCGACCAGATACAGATCGCCTGCCATCCGCAGCGCCACTCCGACCCATTCGCGGCCCGCCGCGCCCTCCTGCGCCACCTGCGCCGACACGGCGCGCCCGCGGCGCTCGAGCTCGGCCAGCAGCTCGAAGGGACGATCCCGCAACGACCTCAGCGCAACCTCGTCGATCATGCCTTCCTTCTCACGCTCCGTTGCGCCTCGTCCCTCAGGGCGACAAGGTCGCCTGAGCCTTGGCGACGAGCTGATCGGGCGACACCGGCTTGATCATGTAATCCACGGCCCCCTGGCGCAGCCCCCAGATCCGATCGGTCTCCTGCCCCTTCGAGGTCACCATGATCACCGGGATCGTCCGCGTGCGCGGATCGTTCGCGAGCGCACGCGTCGCCTGATAGCCGTTCATGCCGGGCATCACGATGTCCATGAAGATGAGGTCCGGGCTCATCTCGCGGGCGAGGCGGATGCCTTCGGCGCCGTCGGCCGCCGCGGCCGTGCGGTAGCCGTGCTTCTCGAGCGCCTTCTGCATCACGTGCACCTCGGTCGGCGAATCATCGACGATCAGAATGAGCGGCATGGCGATCATCTCCCGATGTGCGTCTCGATCGCGCTCAGCAGCTCGTCCTTGGTGAAGGGCTTGGTGAGGTAGTGCTCGGAGCCCACGATGCGCCCGCGCGCGCGGTCGAACAGGCCGTCCTTCGAGGACAGCATGATCACGGGAATGGAACGGAATACCTTGTTGTGCTTGATCAGGGAGCAGGTCTGATAGCCGTCGAGCCGCGGCATCATGATATCGACGAACACGATGTCGGGCTGATGATCGGCGATCTTCGCCAGCGCATCGAACCCGTCGATCGCCGTGAAGACCTCACACCCCTCCTTCGCGAGGAGCGTCTCGGCGGTGCGGCGGATCGTCTTGCTGTCGTCGATCACCAGGACTTTCAGGCCCTGGAGCTTCGTGTTGCTGCCCGTCACGGTCAGACAACTCCTTCCTGTGCATGAGGCTCGATCCACCGCCTCGGCCGGCGGCGAACCCTGCCGGGGGCGCAGCGTACACGCGCCTCGGGTGGAAGCGCCATCGACCCCGGGCCTGCCGAGCAGGCGGTCAGGGTTTTAACATATCGGCATACCCCCTGCTATGCCACTCGCGTCACGTTTTTGGAAGATGCGCTCGCGCTGCCGGCTCGATCGCGCACGCGGCCGGACATAATCGGTCCGTCCGAGCATAATTCGCGCATGTCCGCTTCAGTCCGCCTCGGCGTCGTCATGGATCCGATCGATGCCATCAAGTACGCCAAGGACTCGACTCTCGCCATGCTGCTCGCCGCGCAGGCTCGCGGCTGGGCGCTCGAGTATCTCGAGCAGCGCGATCTGTCCCTGCGCGACGGGATCGCGCACGGGCGGATGCGGCCGCTCGCCGTCAAGGCCGATCCGACGGGCTGGTTCGAGCTCGGCGAGCCGCGGGAGGAGCCGCTCGGCAGGCTCGACTGCATCCTGATGCGCAAGGATCCGCCGTTCGACATGGAGTACGTCTACACGACGTACGTGCTCGAGCGGGCCGAGGAGCAGGGCGCCCTGGTCGTCAACCGGCCCCAGGGCCTGCGGGACATGAACGAGAAGGTGTACACGGCCTGGTTCCCCCAGTGCTGCGCTCCGACGCTGATCACGCGCGACATGGCCGACATGGAGGCCTTTCTGCGCGAGCACGGGAAGATCGTCTGCAAGCCGCTGCACGGGATGGGCGGCCGCTCGATCTTCGTGCTCGAGCGCAACGACAAGAACATGGGCGTGGTATTCGAGACCCTCACCGATTACGGCGAGCGCTTCGCGATCGTGCAGCGCTACCTGCCACAGATCGTCGAGACGGGTGACTCGCGGGTACTGCTCATCGACGGGGTGCCCGTGCCCTTCGCGCTCGCGCGTATCCCGCTGCCGCACGACAATCGCGGCAATCTCGCCGCCGGCGCCCGCGGCGTCGGCCGGCCGCTCGAGGAGCGCGACCGCTGGCTCGCCGGGCAGATCGGGCCGACGCTCGCGGGCAAGGGCATGCTGTTCGTCGGGCTCGACGTGATCGGCGGTTACGTCACCGAGATCAACGTCACCAGTCCGACCGGCATTCGCGAGCTCGAGAAGCAGTTTCACATCGACATCGCCGGCGAGCTGATGGGCGCCATCGCCCGGCGGCTCGGCAGGGGATGAGGGACCGTGGCGCGCCGTGCGCTCATGCTGCGCGAAGGTCGGGCGCCCATCCGCGACCGCCTGCTCACGATGCTGTTCTTCGCGGCGCTGCTGCACGGGCTGGTGATCCTCGGAATCACCTTCAAGTCCCCCGCCGTCGTCACCTCCGGAGGATCCGCGCTCGACGTGCTGCTGGTGTCGAACCAACTTCCCGAGGCCGACCGCAACGACACGGCGACCTACCTCGCGCAGCGCACCCAGCTCGGCTCCGGCACCACGCTGAGGAGCGTCGTTCCCCGCAACCAGGCCGAGGGCGCCCCCGCGGCGGCGCAGCAGGGCACGAGCGCGGGACGCGCCCTGCGGCCCTCGAGCCCGACCCTGGGCTCGCGCCGCGAGCCGGTTCTCGGCACTTCGGGCTGGAGCACGCGCGTCGCCTACTTCACCGAGGTCGGCGGCCGGGCCGCGAGCGAGGAGCAGCCCATGCTGCTCGAGCGGCAGCCCTCGGACGGCGCCGGTCCCGGGCAGTCGGCGGGACCGGTGCGCCTGCGCGGGCCGCATCGCAGCGCGCTGTGGGTGAGTCCCGATACGCGCGCCGCGGCGCTCGCGCCCTACCTGGTCGCGTGGCGGCGCAAGGTCGAGCGGATCGGCACCCTCGACTTCCCGGCCGCGGCCCGCTCCCCCGGACCGCACTCGAGCCCCGTCATTCAGGTGGTGATCGGCGCCGACGGCCGTCTGCTCCAGGCGCGGATCCGCCGCTCGAGCGGCGATCCGCGGCTCGATGCGGCGGCACTCGCCATCCTGCGCGTGGCGAGCCCGTTCGACCCCTTTCCCCCGGACCTCGCGCGGCGCTACCGCGCATTGCGCTTCGCCTACGAATGGCAGTTTCTCGGGGGGCGGGTGGGTCCGGGGGCGATATCCGCCGTTCCTTGAGCCCGTTGCCCGGCGTCCCCATACTGCGCTCCATATGAGCGGGCCGACCGACCCCACACCGCCGACCGGCGATCCCCTCGGAAGCGCCGAGGAGATCGGCAGTCTCACGAACCACCTCCTGCTCGCCATGCCCTCGCTGGTGGACCCGAACTTCGCCCAGACGGTGACGCTGATCTGTGAGCACACCGAGCTTGGCGCCCTCGGTATCGTCCTCAACAAGCCCCTGCCCATGCGGCTCTCCGAAGTGCTCGCGCAGATGAAGCTCGAGGCTTCCTCCGAGCTCATCGCCGCCCGGCCCGTCCTGCGAGGGGGGCCGGTGAACACCGATCGGGGATTCGTGGTGCACAGGCCGGGCGGTCAGTGGGATCACACGCATAAGGTGTCCGACACCGTCCAGGTCACGACCTCGCGCGACGTGCTGGCCGCGATGGCGCGCGGCGAGGGACCCGGGGATGCCCTGATCGCGCTCGGTTACGCCGGCTGGGATGCCGGGCAGCTCGAGCGCGAGATCCGCGACAACGCCTGGACTTCGATGCCGGTCGACGGCCGCGTCGTGTTCGAGCTGCCGTTCGAGGAGCGCTGGGCGGGCGCCTGGCGAGTGCTCGGCATCGACGTCGAGCAGCTCAGTCTCGTCGCCGGTCATGCCTGAGCGGCCGGTCGCCACCGTTCTCGCCTTCGATTTCGGACTGAAGCGCATCGGCATCGCCGCCGGCGATACGATCACGTCGACCGCGAGCCCGCGGCCGGCCGCCCTCGTGCACCAGGGAGTGCCCGACTGGAAGCACATCGCGCGCGAGGTCGGCGCGCTCGAGCCGCAGCGTCTGGTGGTCGGCGCACCGTATAATGCCGACGGCTCCGCCGAAGACCTCGCCCCGGAGGCACGACGCTTCGCGAGCGAGCTCGGGAGCCGGTTCGGCCTCCCTGTCAGCATGGTCGATGAGCGCTGGTCCTCGCTCGAGGCGGGCGCGGTCCTCAAGGCGCGCCGCGCCCAGGGCGGCCGGCGGCGCCTCGAGCGCGCCGACCTCGACAGCGCCGCGGCCGCCGTCATTCTCGAGCGCTGGCTCGCCGGAGAGTGGGGAGAAGATCATTGAACGCGATCGCGCAACTGCGCACCGACGGGAGCCTCCGGCACCTGATCACGCTCGAGGGGTTGCCGCGGGAGCTGCTCGAGAGGCTGATCGATCGCGCCCGGGAATTCGTGCGCCCGCTCGGAGCGAGGCCCGCGAGCAGCCGGACGCTGGCCGGCTACACGGTCGCGAATCTGTTCACCGAGCCCTCGACCCGCACCCGCGTCTCCTTCGAGCTCGCGGCCAAGCGACTCGGAGCGGACGTCGTCAACCTCGAGGTCCAGCTGTCCTCGCGCGTCAAGGGCGAGAGCATGCTCGACACCGTGTACACGCTGCAGTCGATGCACGTCGACGCCATGGTCATCCGGGATGCGGAGGCCGGCGTGCCCGGGGCGGTGGCCGCGAGCGTCGCCTCCCATGTCAGCGTCCTGTCCGCGGGCGAGGCGCACGTGTCGCATCCGACACAAGGGCTGCTCGACGCCCTGACGATCCTGCAGCACAGAAGGCGGCTCGACGGGCTCGGCATCGCGATCGTCGGCGACATCCGCCACTCGCGGGTCGCGCGCTCCGCGTACCACGTGTTTCGCTGCCTCGGCGTCGCCGACCTGCGCATCATCGCCCCGCCCTCGCTCATGCCGGCCGCGGATGAGTTCGCCGGCTGCTCGCGCCACGCCACCCTCGAGACCGGGTTGAAGGAGGCGGATGTCGTGATGATGCTGCGCATCCAGAAAGAGAGGATGGGGCAGGCGGATCTGCCGGATGCGGATCACTACTTCGCCCGCTACGGGCTCACGCCCGAGCGGCTCGCGGTGGCTCGCCCGGATGCGATCGTGATGCATCCGCAGCCGATGAACCGGGGCGTGGAGATCGCCTCGGACGTCGCCGACGGCCCCCGGTCGGTGATCCGTGATCAGGTGCGCAACGGCGTCGCCGTGCGCATGGCGGTCCTCTCCGAGGTGCTCAGGCCGCCTCCGGAGGCCTCATGAGCCGCGCGGAGCGCGGGACGCTCCGTCTCGAGGAGGCGCGGGTCCTCAGGCAAACCGCCTACGAAGGCGAGCAGTTCGTGCTGCGGCTGGCCGCCCCCGCGTGCGCCGCGCGCGCCGAGCCCGGCAGCTTCATCCATCTCACATGCGACCCCGCGATCCCGATGCGTCGACCGCTGTCGATCATGCGAGCCGAGGGGCAGGAGGGCTGGATCGAGCTCCTCTACAAGGTGGTCGGCCCGGGCCTGCGCGCGCTCTCGCTGCGAGAGCCCGGCGAGACCCTGAGCCTCATCGGGCCGATCGGCAGGCCCTACAGCGCCCGGCGCGAGCGGCCGCGGGCCCTTCTGATCGGCGGCGGCGTCGGCATTCCGCCCATGATCTTCCTCGCCGAGCGGCTGCGCCGCGAGGGCGAGGGGACGTTCAAGCCGCTCGTGCTCATGGGCTCGGAGATTCCGTTCCCGTTTCGTGCGCGTCCCTCGGCCACGCTGGTCGCGGGCATGCCGGCCGGGGTCATCGCGTGCATGCCGCTGCTCGAGGAATGGGGTGTGGCCAGCCGGCTCGCGAGCCGCGCGGGGTTCCCGGGCTGCTTCGAGGGCTTCGTGACGGAGCTCGCGGAGCAGTGGCTCGCCTCCCTCGGCGGCGCGGAGCTTGCGCAGGTCGAGATCTTCGCCTGCGGGCCGACTCCGATG
Organism: Pseudomonadota bacterium; assembly: GCA_021815905.1. The sequence goes on from JAKAZP010000073.1 coordinate 6,136, forward strand.
CTCGCCGCGGCCGCAGCGCTCGCGCGGCGTTACGGGGTGCCGTGCCAGGCGTCGCTCGAGGAGTTCATGGCCTGCGCCGTGGGCGGCTGCGCGGGCTGCGCGGTGCGGGTGCGCACGCCGGAAGGGGATGCGATGAAGCGGGTGTGCGTGGACGGCCCGGTGTTCGACGCGCTCACTGTCTTCTGATGAGCGCTGGATCCGGGCATTGCGCTTCGCTCTCCAGCTTCGCGCACGTCCCGGTTCCAACCGGGCCTGCCCGGGGTGGCCATCCCTCGCCACCCGTGCGGCGCATGCATCGCACCCCTGCCCGTCCCAGCGCCTAGCCGAAGTTGATCTTCGCCTCGAGATTCGCGCGCGAGTCGGCGTTGGCGAGCGCCTCCTGCAGCTCGACCCGGTTTCCCTTGTAGAGCGCGTTCAGCGCCATATCGAAGCTCTGGATCCCGCGCTCGCTGCTCGCGGCGATCGCCTCCTTGATCCCGGTCACGTCGCCCTTCTTCACCAGCTCCGAGATGTGCGGCGTGTTGAGCATCACCTCCATCGCCGCGACGCGCCGGTTGTCCACGCCCATCACCAGGCGCTGGGCGAGGATGGCGCGCAGATACTGCGACAGGTCGAGGAAGATCTGCGCGTGCTGCTCGCGCGGGAACATGTTGATGATGCGATCGAGCGTCTCGGCGCAATTGTTCGCGTGCAGCGTCGCGAGCACCAGGTGCCCGGTGCCGGCGAGATGCACCGCCGTCTCCATGCTCTCGCGGTCGCGGACCTCGCCGATCAGGATCACATCCGGCGCCGCGCGCATCGCCCCGCGCAGCGCGCGCGAGAAGGAGTGCGTATCGAGACCGACCTCGCGCTGATTGACGATCGAGCGCTTGTTCGTGTGCAGGAACTCGATCGGGTCCTCGATCGTGACGATGTGATCCGAGGAGTTCTCGTTGCGCTGGTTGATCATGGCCGCGAGCGTCGTCGACTTGCCCGACCCCGTCGAGCCGACCACGAGGATCAGTCCGCGCTTGAGCGCGGCGAGATCGCCGACGACCTCGGGCAGCCCGAGCGCCTCGAGGCGCGGCATATCGGCGGTGATGTAGCGCAGCACCATGGCCGGATAGCCCCGCTGCATGAACACGTTCACGCGAAAGCGGCCGAGACCGGGCTCGGAGATCGCGAAATCGAGCTCGAACTCGCTCGCGAAGCGCTCCCGCTGCTCGGGACTCATGAGGGCGAGCGCGGTCTGGCGCACGGTCTCCGGGGCGAGCACGTGCTTGTTGACCGGGAAGATCTGCCCCTCGATCTTGATCTTGATGGGTGCGTTGCAGGTGAAGAACAGATCGGACGCCTTCTTCTCCACCATCAGCTTGAACAGCGGCTTGGTATTGAGCTGCGGCACTGCGCCGCCCGCGGCGGCGGCGCCCGGCAGCGCGGCGAAAGTGCCGGTGCTCGCAAGGTCCGCCTGCGGTCCGCGCGACGCGTGGTTCGCGCCGGCGATCTTCGGATCGGTCGACTCTTTGGCCATCGCTCTCGCCTCAGCGTGATTCGTGCCGCATGAGCGGCCCGCGCCCGCCATCGCTCGCCGCGCTCAAACGGTGCGGCCCTCGTCCTCTTCCACGATCCGCAGTCCGCCGCCGTCATCGAGCGCCTTGTTCTCGCGCTTGCTCTCGAGCTTGATCCGCAGGCGCAGCTCGTTCTTCGAGTCGGCGTTGCGCAGCGCGTCCTCGTAGGAGATGAAACCCGTCTCGTAGAGCTCGAACAGGGACTGATCGAACGTCTTCATGCCGAGCCGGGTGGAGCGGGACATGACGTCCTTGATCTTCGCCACCTCGCCCTTGAAGATGAGATCCTGGATGAGCGGCGAGTTCAGCATGATTTCCATGGCCGCGATCCGGCCCGTGCCGCCGTCGCGCGGCACCAGGCGCTGGGAGACGAGCGCGCGGATGTTGAGCGACAGATCCATCAGCAGCTGCTCGCGGCGCTCGTCGGGGAAGAAATTCACCACCCGGTCGAGCGCCTGGTTGGCGCTGTTGGCGTGCAGCGTGGCGAGCACCAGGTGCCCGGTCTCGGAGAACTGGATCCCGTATTCCATCGTCTCCCGGTCACGGATCTCCCCGATCAGGATCACGTCCGGCGCCTGGCGCAGGGTGTTCTTGAGAGCGGCGTGCCAGGAATCGGTGTCGACGCCCACCTCCCGGTGGGTGATGACGCAGCCCTTGTGCTGGTGGATGTACTCGACCGGGTCCTCGATGGTCACGATGTGACCGCGGGTCTTCTCGTTGCGGTAGCCGATCATCGCCGCCAGCGTGGTGGACTTGCCCGAGCCGGTGCCCCCCACCACGACCACCAGGCCGCGCTTGGACAGCACCACCTCTTTCAGGATCGGCGGCAGATCGAGCTCCTCGAAGCTCGGGATCTTCGCGTTGATCATGCGCACCACGCAGCCGGTGTGGCCCTGCTGCACGAACGCGCTCACGCGAAAGCGCCCGATGCCGGGCGGAGCGATCGCGAAGTTGCACTCCTTGCTGGCGTCGAACTCGCGCGACTGCCGGTCGTTCATGATCGCGCGCACGAGGATCGCCGACTGCTCGGGCGTCAGCGCCCGCTCGCTCTGGGGCCGGATCTCGCCGTCGATCTTGATGGCGGGCGGAAAGCCGGCGGTGACGAACAGGTCCGAGGCCTTCTTCTCGGTCATGCGCCGCAGCAGGTCCTGCATCAGCTTGATGGCTTGATCTTTGTCCACGAAGACTCCCCCCGCGCTGCGGTCGGATCAGATGCTGTCCTTGTTCTGCGCCTTGTAGCGCGCCTCTTCCTTGCTCACCAGCCCCTTGGTGACGAGCTCCGTCAGGCACTGGTCGAGGGTCTGCATGCCCTGGGCCTGGCCGGTCTGGATGGCGGAGTACATCTGCGCGATCTTGCCCTCGCGGATGAGATTGCGGATGGCGGGGGTGCCGATCATGATCTCGTGCGCGGCGATCCGGCCCCCGCCATTGCGCTTGAGCAGCGTCTGGGAGATCACCGCCCGCAGCGACTCCGACAGCATCGAGCGCACCATCTCCTTCTCCGCCGCGGGAAACACGTCGACCACACGGTCGATGGTCTTGGCGGCCGAGCTCGTGTGCAGGGTGCCGAACACGAGATGGCCGGTCTCGGCGGCGGTGAGCGCCAGGCGGATGGTCTCGAGGTCGCGCATCTCGCCCACCAGCACCACATCCGGATCCTCGCGCAGCGCCGAGCGCAGCGCCTCGCTGAAGCCGAGCGTGTCGCGGTGCACCTCGCGCTGGTTCACCAGGCAGCGCTTCGAGTCGTGCACGA
>JAKAZP010000074.1 GCA_021815905.1 Pseudomonadota bacterium
AAGACCATGGAGGGCGCCGCGGCGCTGATCGCCGATCGCATGCGGCGGGAATTCCGGGCCTCCTGGCTCGACCGGCTCGCGGGACTCGCGGCGCGGCCGGTGCTTCGGCGGGTCGCCTCGAGCCTCGACCCGCGCCGCTACAACGGCGCCTGCATGGTCGGACTCACCGGCGTCGTGGTAAAAAGCCATGGCAGGGCCGACCGCATGGCCTTCTCGCGGGCCATCCTCAGCGCCGCCCTGGCGGCGCGGCGCGGATTGACGGCCCATATTGCACGCGCCCTCGCGGCGCAGGGGTCGACAAATTGATCTATTCGCGTATCGCGGGGACCGGCTCTTACCTGCCGGAGAAGGTTCTGACGAACCTCGATCTCGAGAAGATGATGGACACCAGCGACGCCTGGATCCGCGAGCGCACCGGGATCGAGCGGCGGCACATCGCCGCCGATAACGAGACCACGGTCGATCTGGCCGAGCGCGCCGCGCGAGCGGCTCTGGATGTCGCGGGCGTCGATCCGGGCGATGTCGACCTGATCGCCTTCGGTACCACGACTCCCGACATGGTCTTTCCGAACTGCGGCGTATTGCTGCAGGCCCGGCTCGGTTGCCGGGGCGCGCCCGCCTTCAGCCTCGAGACCGCCTGCAGCGGATTCATGTACGCGCTGTCGATCGCGGACAAGTTCGTGCGCTGCGGAGAGGTGCGTCGCGCGCTGGTGATCGGCGCCGAGACGCTGTCCCGCATCACCGACTGGAGCGATCGCACCACGGCCGTGCTGTTCGCCGACGGGGCCGGCGCCGTGGTGCTCGAGCCGGCGGAGGAGCCGGGAGTGCTCTCGACGCACGTGCACGCCGACGGTGCCTACAAGGATCTGCTCTATTGCGGCGGCGGGATCGCGGGCGCCGTCGATCCCGCCAAGGCACGCCGTCTGATCACCATGACCGGGAGCGAAGTGTTCAAAGTCGCCGTGATGACTCTCGGCAAGGCGATCGATGAGACACTCGCGGCGAACCGGCTCGATCGCTCGGCCATCGACTGGCTGGTACCGCATCAGGCGAATCTGCGCATCATCCAGGCCACCGCGCGCAAGCTCGATCTGCCGTGGGACCGCGTGGTCACGACGGTGCAGGAGCACGGCAATACTTCCGCGGCGTCCGTGCCGCTCGCGCTCGATACCGCGGTGCGCGACGGCCGCATCAAGCGGGGCGATCTGCTGCTGCTCGAGGCCTTCGGCGGCGGAGTCACCTGGGGCTCCGCGCTGATCCGGTATTGATAAAAAAAAACGCCGCGCGATGCGCGGCGTTTCGTTGAGCTTGGATGTGCTTTTTACTTCTGGATCGACCGGCGGAACATCCGGTTGATCTTCTCGTTGGTCGCATCGACCGCCGACTGGGCGGCCTGGGCGGCAGCCAGCGCCTGATTGGCAGTGCTCTGGGCGCCATCGGCGGCCTGCTTGGCGGCCTGGGCGTCGCTGGCGGCCTGATCCGCGGAGCTCTTGGCCGCGGACACCTGCGATTGCAGCTGGGCTACCTGCGACTTCAGATCCGCGATATCCGACTGCATCGGCTTGAGGTCTTGACAACCTGCAAGGACGACCACGACTGCCGCGGCAGCAGCCACCTTCACAACATTCGCGCACTTCATACAAGTCCCCTTCTGGGTTGTTGATTCGGGAGGTCCTGAGAAACGCAACGCGAAAGCGGCGGGCAAGCGCGCTGCCGCGGTTCGCAGCCTGCAACTGCACCAAATTTGCGGCGGAAATGCAACTCGAAGCGGCCCTTTTGTCTTTGGAACGCGACAGCTGGAGTTCGTTCCGAGGGTGCTCGGGATTTTTCGAGCGCCGATTCGCCACATTCCAGGGGTGGCGGCGCGGGAGCGCGGCAGCGGGAGCGCACGGTCCGCGGAGCGGCGGCGAGCGGAAGGCATGGCTGCGCAGGAGCGGCGTTGTTGCGGAAACCCTACGGGGAGGGACGGGCGGGGTAAGGAGCGTGCACCCGTCCGCTTGCGACGGATGGGTAATTGGATATAATTACAGTATTGTATAAATGGACAGGTGCTCCCGATGTCCGACCTGACTCCGCGCCAGACGCAAATTCTGCGCCTCATCCAGCGCTTCATCACCGAGACCGGCATGCCGCCCACCCGGGCGGAGATCGCACGCGAGCTCGGCTTCCGATCGCCCAATGCCGCGGAGGATCACCTGCGGGCGCTCGCCCGCAAGGGCGTCATCGCGCTCATTCCCGGCGCCTCGCGTGGTATCCAGCTCAAGGATACCATCCGGGAGCAGATGGGCCTGCCGCTGATCGGGCGCGTCGCCGCCGGCAAGCCCATTTTTTCGGAAGAGAACGTCGAGTCCCGGCTGCAGATCGATCCGGAGCTCTTTCAACCCCGACCGCACTATCTCCTGAAGGTCACCGGCATGAGCATGAAGGACGCCGGCATTCTCGATGGGGATCTGGTCGCGGTTCATCGCACCCCGGAGGTGCGCAGCCGCCAGATCGTCGTGGCGCGCCTGGAGAACGAGGTCACCGTGAAGCGCTATCGCCAGGAAGGCTCCATCGTCTGGCTCTTGCCCGAGAACAGCGACTTCGAGCCCATCCGCGTGGATCTGAAGGAGCAGCCGCTCCTCATCGAGGGCATCGTGGTTGGCGTGCTGCGCCGGAGCAAGACGGCGCACGGGCTGACTTGATGCCAAGAGTGGTCGGCCATGTCCCGCGCGATCCGGGAGCTGCTCGAGCATCCCGCCATCTGGCGCGGCAGAAGTGCGGCGCGGGCGCGGACTTTTCCCACCGGGTTCCCGGCCCTCGATGAAGGGCTTCCGGGCGGAGGCTGGCCGCAGGCGGGGCTGATCGAGATCCTCCCGACCTGCTTCGGGATCGGGGAGCTGCCGCTCCTGCTGCCGACTCTCGCCGCCGTCACCCGGCGTTCCGAGGCGCGCTGGTGCGCATGGGTGGCGCCACCTTTGCAGCCTTTTGCTCCGGCGCTCGCCGCGCGGGGGGTCGCCCTGGAGCGGATGCTCGTGGTGCGGGCCCCTGCGGGTCCGGGAAGCTCTTCCGAGCTCTGGGCCTTCGAGCAGGTGCTGCGCTCGGGGGCCTGCGACATCGCTCTGGCCTGGGCACGGCAACCGGCACCCAGGCAGATCCGCCGGTTGCATCTTGCCGCACAGCGAGGCTCGACGCTCGGGGTGTTGTTCCGGCCGCGAAAGGCCGCGCGCGAGCCCTCGGCCGCGGCTTTGCGCATTGCCGTCGAGCCGGCCGGCAGCGGTGGGCGAGTCACATTGCTCAAGAGCCGGGGAGGAGCGCGGGGAACGATCGAGCTCGCCTGGGAGTAGATAAGGAATGCAACATCATCGGAGGATTCGACTGCAGCAGGAGAGTGCGCGCGCCCGGTCGCCGCAGTCGACACCCCTTCCCATACTGCGTCCGGTTGCTCCGGCCGGCTCTCCCGCCGGCAACGCCGCGGAGCTCTGGTGGGGTATCCATGTGCCGGCGGCGGCCTCGCGGCAGGGGCTCGAGGCGCTCGCCGTGCGCGCGCAGCGCTTCACGCCGCGCGTCAGCCTCGTTCCGCCCGACGGACTGCTTCTCGAGGTCAAGGGGAGCCTGCATCTGTTCGGCGGCGTGGAGGGCTTGGGTCGCGAGCTGGCGCAGGAGTGCGCGCGGCTGGCGCTGCCTTGCACGCTGGCGCTCGCCCCGACGCCGCTCGCCGCCTTGGCGGCGGCGCGAGCCGGCAAGCCGCTCGCCGTCGTGGACCCCGCGCAGCTCGTCGGATCGCTCGCGGCCTTGCCGCTTGCGTCATTGCGCTGGCCGCAGGCTACGATCGACCGGCTCGCGCGCATCGGGGTGCGCACCATCGGGCAGGCGTTGCGCCTGCCCCGTGGGGGCTTCGCACGCCGCTTCGGCACCGAGGCGCTCGCGATGCTCGATCGGCTCACCGGGCGCACGCGGGATCTGCGCGAGCGTTTCGAGGTGCGCGCGCGCTTTCGCCGCCGCCGCGAGCTGACTCACGAGTTGGAAAGCCATGAGGCGCTGCTCGCCGCGCTCGCACCGCTGCTGACGGATCTCGGCGAATTCCTCGAGGCGCGCCAGTGCGCCCTGCTCGAGCTCGAGTGCCGCCTGCGGCATCGCGCCGCCGCCCCGACCTCGTGCCTGCTGCGGCTCGCCGCGCCGCTCGCCGATGCGGCCCGGATCGCCGAGCTGCTCGGTGAGCGCTTGCGCGCGCTCGCGCTGCCCGAGCCGGTGCGCGCCTGCGAGCTGCGCTCCGGACCGCTCCTCGATCGGGTCTCGGTCTCCGGCGCGCTCTGGCAGCCGGGGGAGCAGGGCGGCGGCGCCGATGCGCAATCCTCCGATCTCATCGAGCGGCTGCGCGTACGCCTCGGGCCCGAGGCGGTCCAGGGCCTTGAGCTCCGCGCGGATCACCGGCCGGAGGCGGGGTGGCGGGTGGCGGACTCCGTGTCCGCCCGTTCGTCGCTTTGCGACGAACCCTGCGCGGGCGCTCGCCGCCTGGACGTGGCTCGCCCCCTCTGGCTGCTGCCCTCTCCACGCCGGCTCGCAGAGCGAGGCGGCCTGCCGTGGCGCCGCGGCGCTTTGCGCCTCGTATCCGAGCCCGAGCGGATCGAGACCGGCTGGTGGGACGGCGCCGACATCGCGCGCGATTACTACATCGCGCTCGATGCCCGCGGCGTGCGGCTCTGGGTATTTCGCGAGCGCGAGCCGCCGCACCGCTGGTTCCTGCAGGGACTCTTCGGGTGACCTCCGAACGCAAGTCGCCGGGCGGCCAAGTGCCCCGCTATGCGGAACTGCACTGCCTGAGCAACTTCACTTTCCTGCGCGGCGCCTCGCATCCGCAGGAGCTGGTGGGGCAGGCGGCGGCGCTCGGCTACACGGCGCTCGCCATCACGGACGAGTGCACCGTCGCCGGCGTCGTGCGCGCGCACATGGCGGCGAAGGGAAGGCCCCTGAAGCTCATCATCGGCTCGGAGCTGCGCCTCGCCGATGGATTGAGGCTCGTCGCCCTCGCCCGTGATCGCAGCGGCTACGGCCGGCTCTGCCGACTCATCACCCGTGGCCGCCGCGCCGCCGCGAAGGGCGAGTACCGGCTCACCCGCGCGGATCTCGAGGAGAACGGGCTCGAGCGTTGTCTGCTGCTCCTGCTCCCGGGCGAGCGGCCCGAGGCCGGCCAGGCGCGCTGGCTCAGGGAGCATTTCGCGGGCAGAGCCTGGATCGCGGTCGAGCTGCTGCGCGGGGGCGCCGACCGCGCCCGTCTCGAGACGCTCGAGCGCCTCGGGCGCGACGCCGGATTGCCTCTCGTTGCGAGCGGTGACGTTCACATGCACGTGCGCGCGCGGCGCCGGCTGCAGGATGCGCTCACCGCCATCCGGCTCAACGTGCCGATCGCCGAGGCCGGCTGGGCGCTTCATCCGAACGGCGAGCGTTATCTGCGCGAGCGCGAGCGGCTGGCCCGACTTTACCCGCGCGCGCTGCTCGAGGAGACGGTGGCGATCGCGGAGGCCTGCGACTTCTCCCTGGAGGAGCTGCGCTACGAGTATCCGCACGAGCTCGTGCCCGAGGGGCAGACGCCGGCGAGCCATCTGCGCAAGCTCGTCGAGGCGGGCGGGCGCTGGCGCTGGCCACGGGGCGTGCCGGAGGGGGAGCGCAAGGCCATCGAGCACGAGCTCGCCCTCATTGCCGAGCTGCGCTACGAGCCTTACTTCCTCACCGTGCACGACATCGTCGCCTTCGCGCGCGGCCAGGGCATTCTCTGTCAGGGCAGGGGATCGGCCGCCAACTCCCGCGTGTGCTATTGCCTGGGAGTGACCTCGGTCGACCCGCAGCGCGGGGCGGCGCTGCTGTTCGAGCGCTTCATCTCGCGCGAGCGCAACGAGCCTCCCGACATCGACATCGACTTCGAGCACGAGCGGCGCGAGGAAGTCATCCAGTACGTCTATGAGAAATACGGGCGTGACCGGGCGGCGATCGCCGCGACCGTGATCACCTACCATCCCCGCAGCGCGCTGCGCGATCTCGGCAAGGCGTTCGGACTCGACCGCGATGAGTGCGCCCGGCTCACCAAGGTCATGCAGTGGTGGGACGGGGGCGAGGTGATGCGCGAGCGGCTGCGGGAGGCGGGCTTCGATCCGGACGGCTCTGCGCTCGCGCGGCTGCTGCCGCTCGCGCAGGAGCTCGTCGCCTTCCCGGGCTTTCCCCGGCATCTCTCCCAGCACGTGGGCGGATTCGTGATCTCGGAAGGGCGGCTCGAGGAGCTGGTGCCGGTCGAGAATGCGACCATGGAGGGGCGCACCGTCGTGCAGTGGGACAAGGACGACCTCAATGACCTGGGATTGCTCAAGGTCGACCTGCTCGCCCTCGGCATGCTGACGGCGCTGCGCAAGGCCTTCGACCTCGTCAATGGCTTTCGCGGCACCCGCCGCGCCCTCGGGGAGCTGCCGGCGGAGGCGCCGGAGGTCTACGAGATGATCTCGCGCGCCGATACGGTCGGCGTGTTTCAGGTCGAGTCGCGCGCGCAGATGGCGATGCTGCCGCGCCTGAAGCCGCGCTGCTACTACGACCTCGTCATCGAGGTGGCGATCGTGCGCCCCGGGCCCATCCAGGGCGACATGGTGCATCCCTACCTGAAGCGCCGGAAATCGGGCGAGCCCGTGCGTTATCCGGGACCCGAGATCGAGCAGGTGTTGAAGCGCACGCTCGGTGTGCCGATCTTCCAGGAGCAGGTGATGCAGCTCGCCATCACGGCGGCCGGCTTCACGCCGGGGGAGGCGGACGCGCTGCGCCGGGCGATGGGCGCGTGGAAGAGAAGCGGCGGCATCGAGCATTTCCGCGACAAGCTGATCGGCGGCATGAAAGCCCGCGGCTACGGGGAGGATTTCGCCCGCAAGCTCTACCGGCAGATGTTGGGATTCGGGGAGTACGGCTTTCCGGAAAGCCACAGCGCGAGTTTCGCGCTGTTGGTATACGACTCCGCCTGGCTCAAATGCCACGAGCCGGCCGGCTTCACCGCCGCGCTCCTGAACAGCCAGCCGATGGGCTTCTACGCCCCGGCGCAGCTCGTGCGCGATGCGCGCGCGCACGGCGTCACGGTGCGGCCGGTCGATGTTGGTGTGAGCGCCTTCGACTGCACGCTCGAGCATCAGGAGGATGGCGAGCCGGCGCTGCGCCTGGGCCTGCGGCTTGTCCATTCGCTCTCACGCAACGGCGCGGACCGGCTCATCGCCGCGCGCCGCCAGGGTCCGTTCATGAGCGTCGAGGATCTCGCCGCGCGCGGCGCGCTCGATCGCGGCGATCTCGAGGCGCTCGCGGCCGCGGGCGCGCTCGCTGGCTTGAGCGGCAACCGGCATCTGGCCTTCTGGGAGGTGGCCGGGACCGAGCGGGCGCTGCCGCTCGAGAGCGCCGCGGGAGGAGGGCGCCCCGGCCGGGAGCCCGCCCCGCTCCTCAAGGCCCCGACGGAAGGCGAGCGCATCGTGGCCGACTACGCCTCCATCGGCCTCACTCTCGGGCGGCATCCGCTTGCCCTGCTTCGGGAGAGCTTGCGCGCGAAGCGCGTGCTCGCCGCCTCAGATCTCGCCTGTTGCGCGCATGGCCGGCCGGTGCGCGCGGCGGGGATCGTGCTGATGCGCCAGCGCCCGGCGACCGCGAGCGGCGTCACCTTCGTGACGCTCGAGGATGAGACCGGTCAGGTGAACATCATCGTGTGGCAGCGGATCGGGGAGGAGTATCGCCGCGCGCTCCTCGAGTCACGTCTCCTCGAGGTGCATGGCGAGCTGCAGCGCCAGGAGGGCGTAATGCACGTCGTGGCCAAGCGCCTCCTCGATCGCTCGGCGCTGCTCGGGCAGCTCCTCACCCGCTCGCGGGATTTTCATTGAGCGCCCGAGGCGAGGCGCCGCGCCGCGCTAGGACTTCCTCGGCCGCTTCGCCTTGCCGGGCTCGCCCTCATCGCCGAGGTCGTAGTCCTCGAAGTCGCTCGTGAGCTCGGCCGTGCGCTTCTCCTCGAGCAGGCGCTCGAGACGGCGCCACGCGGGGTCGCCGGCCCTCTGGGCGCGGCGCTTGGCGAGATCGAGGTCCTTGATGACCTGATCGAGATCGACGTCGCCATCCTCGATGGCCGGCTCGTCGTCCTCCTCGTCCTCGAATTCTTCCGATTCGGATTTCTCACTCATGCGGGACAGCGGGTCCTGCAGATCACGGCGCGGAAATTAAATCAGATCGAATGACAACTGCAATGGGCAAAGTATGCGACACGGGATCCGATCCGGGCCAGGGCCACCGGCAGGGGGCTCCCGAGCCTAGTGAATCAGATTGTTCAGCTGGAAGATCGGCAGCAGCATGGCAAAAACGATGCCCATGACGAACAATCCCATGAACACGATGAGCAGCGGACCGAGGAGTCCCACCATCGCGGCGAGGATTCCATCGAGCTCGCGCTCCTGGCTGATGGCGGCCTGCTCGAGCATCGCATCGAGCTCGCCGCTCGATTCCCCGCTCGAGATCAGGTGGACGGTCATGGGCGGGAACAGGCGGCTCGTTCCGAGCGAGCGGCCGATCGGCGCGCCCTCGCGCACGCGCGCGGCGGCCTCGGCGACCGCATCGCGCATCGGCAGGCTGGTCACGACCTCCCCGGCGATGCGCATCGCCTCGAGGACCGGGACGGAGGCCGCCGAGAGAATGCTGAAGGTCCGGGTGAAGCGCGCGGTGTTGAACCCGCGCACGAGCTTGCCGGCGAGCGGCAGCCGCAGCAGCAGCCGGTGGAAGCGGCGGCGGTGATCGGGGTCGCGCAGCCAGCGCTGGAAGATCACGACCAGGATGACCGCGAGGATCAACAGCCAGATGCCGTATGACTTGAGAAATCCGCTGGTGCCGATCAGCACGCGCGTCATGAGCGGCAGTTTTGCCTTGCTCGATTCGAACACCGAGACCACCTTCGGCACCACGAACACGAGCAGCGCGGAGACGATGACGAAGCACATCACCGTGAGCACGATCGGGTAGAGCATGGCCGCGATGATCTTCTGGCGGATTTCCTCGCGGCTCTCGGTGTAGGTGGCGAGCCGCTCGAGCACGCTGTCGAGGTGCCCGGCCTGCTCGCCGGCGGAGATCGTGGCGCGGTAGATCTCCGGGAACACCTTGGGAAATTCCGCGAGGCCCGCGGCGAGCGGATGGCCTTCCATGACCTTCGAGCGCGCGCCGAGGATGATGCTCTGCACGCGCGGCTTCTCGGTCTGCTGCGAGACCGCGAGCAGCGACTCCTCGAGCGGCAGCCCCGCGCGCACCAGCGTCGCGAGCTGGCGCGTGAACAGCGACAGATCCGCCGGCGAGACGCGCTTCAGGAAGCTGAAGGACTTCTGCCGTGTGGCCTCCTTCTGCGCCACTTCGCTGACGGTGACCGGCAGCA
>JAKAZP010000075.1 GCA_021815905.1 Pseudomonadota bacterium
CCGAAGCTCTCGATGGCGAGCTCCTCGGGAAAGTGCATGATGAAGCGCCGCTCCGGATCGAGCTCGCCGATCGAGTGCAGCCCGCGCACGAACGTGCCCTCGTGCGCGATGCGCTCGAGCGCATCGCGGCCGACGCGCGTCATCATCATCATGTTGAGCGCCACGTAGGCGCTGTCGGTGATCTCGACCCCGCAGCGCGACAGCGGCGAGTCGATCGGTCCCATGCAGTAGGGAATGACGTAGAGCGTGCGGTTGCGCATCGCGCCGCGGAACAGCTCCCGCATCCGCGCGTGCGCCTCGTGCGGGTCCATCCAGTTGTTGTTCGGACCGGCGTCGTCCCTGGACGGCGTGCAGATGTAGGTGAGGTGCTCGACGCGCGCGACGTCGCTCGGGCTCGAGCGATACAGATGACAGCCCGGAAAGCGCTCCGCGTCGAGCTTGTGCAGCTCACCCGCGCGGACCAGCTCGCCGGTGAGCGCGCCGAATTCGGCGGCCGTGCCCTCGCACCAGTGCACCTTCTGCGGCTGCGTGAGGGCGCGCACGGATTCGACCCAGTCGTGCACCGAGCGGCTGAGCCGGGCCAATGGGAGCGGAAGAGGTTGAGCAGTGGCCATCTCGGTTCCTCGATTCGGTTGCGGCCCGGCCTTCAGCGAGGCCTTTCACCGCTTGATTCATGGACGATCGGGGCGGGCCCCTGTCCCGCGCGCGAAGCCAGTATAGCCGCGCCCCGCGCGCGCGCTCATAAAGTACGACAAAACCTGCTGTTTTGTACCATAATCGCACATCCTCAGCCTTGCAGGAAAATCAGGCACATAGCCGCGCCGGAGCGGCGCGCGGAAGGCGGGCGGAGCCCCGCGGTACGGGCCGCGCGGTCGGCGGCGCCCGAGCCGTACAATCGCGACATGTTGGAATTGGAGGACATCTTCGGGCACGGGGGGCCGCTGCAGCGCGCGCTGCCGGCCTTCAATCTCCGCCGTCAGCAGCTGCACATGGCCGAGCGGGTGGCCGGGGCGATCGCTCAGCGCGAGACTCTGGTTGTCGAGGCCGGCACGGGCACGGGCAAGACCTTCGCATATCTCGTTCCCGCGCTGCTTTCCGGCGCCCGCGTCCTCATCTCCACCGGCACGCGCACCCTGCAGGACCAGCTCTATGCGAAGGACCTGCCGTTGCTCGCCGCGGCGCTCGGCCGGCCCGCCAAGGTGGCGCTGCTCAAGGGACGCGCCAACTATCTGTGCCGGCATCGACTCGCACAGGGTCCGGGCGAGACGCTCGAGCTGCCGGGTCTTGCGCCGGCGGCCTCCTCGGGGTCCCTCGAGCCGATGCTCGAGCGCATCCGCCGCTTCGCGCTCGGCACCCGCACCGGAGATCTCGCCGAGGTCGCAGGCCTCGCCGATACCGATCCGCTCTGGGGACAGATCACCTCGAGCCGCGACAACTGTCTCGGCGCGCGCTGCCCGGAGTTCTCGCGATGTCATGTCGCGCTCGCCCGGCGACGGGCGCTCGAGGCCGACATCGTCATCGTCAATCATCATCTGTTGCTCGCCGATCTCGCGCTCAAGGAGGATGGCTTCGGGGATCTGCTCGGCGCCGCCGATGCCGTCATCCTCGATGAGGCGCATCAGATTCCGGACCTCGCCGCGCAGTTCTTCGGCGCGAGCGTGAGCAGCCGTCGCATCGAGACGCTGCTCGGGGGATTGCAGGCGGAGCTCGCCGCCGCGCGTCGCGCGCGCGCGGGCGGCGATGCCGCCGAGGACGGTCGGATCGCCCGGATCGGCGCTGCGGCCGAGGCGGTGCGCGCAAGCGTCGGACGCCTCGCGGCGCAGCTGCGCGGACGGTCGGGCCGGTTCGCCTGGGACGAAGCCGACCCGCGGCTCGGTGACCGGGTGAGCGGGCTCTCGCGCTCACTCGCGACGCTCACCGAGGAGCTGGGCGGGCTCGAGGAAGACTCCGCCCTCGGGGCATTCGGGGCACGCGCGCGCGAGCTCGGTGCGAGCCTCGAGCGCATCGACCGCGTCGAGGAACTCGATGGGGCGCGATCGGTGGAGGTGACCCCGCGCGGCTTCGCGCTGAGTCTCATGCCGTTCGACATCGCGGCGCGCTTTCGCGCGCTGATGGACACCCACGGCTGCTCCTGGGTGTTTACCTCGGCGACCCTGTCGCTCGGGGAGGACTTCAGTCCCTTCACCACCCGCCTCGGTCTCGAAGGCTGCGCCACCGTCAAGATCGACAGTCCCTTCGATTATCCGCGGCAGGGGCTGCTCTTCCTTCCCGTTGGAATGCCGATGCCGTCATCGCCGGGGTATCTCGCGGCCGTGATGGAGGTGGCAGGGGAGCTGATCGAGGCCGCGCGCGGGGGGGCCTTCGTGCTCTTCACCAGCCACCGCGCGCTCACGCAGGCGGCCGCGGCATGGCGCGCGCGCGGGCAGACCGCCGGGAGTCATCGGCTGCTGGTTCAGGGTGAGGCGCCACGCGAGCGGCTGCTGCGGGCGTTTCGCGAGGACGGCGATGCGGTGCTGCTCGGGACCACCAGTTTCTGGGAGGGAGTCGACGTCAAGGGACGGGCGCTGCGGCTCGTCATCATCGAGAAACTGCCATTCGCCTCACCCGATGATCCCCTCGTTCGTGCGCGCATCGAGCATCTGCAGGGGACCGGCGTCAACGCCTTCCGGGATTTTCAGCTGCCGCAGGCGGCACTCGCGCTGAAGCAGGGCGTCGGGCGCCTCATCCGCAGCGAGCAGGACTTTGGCGCCGTCGCCATCTGCGATCCGCGCCTCACGGAGCGGGCGTACGGCCGGGTCTTTCTCGCCGCTTTACCGCCGATGAGCGTGACGCGGGAGCGCGGGCGCGCGGTCGCGTTTCTGCGCGAGCATGCCGGCGGAGCGCCCGAGGCGCGCCCGGCGTCCGCCCTGGAATCGACCCCGTGAAGCTGCTCGCGCTCGATACGGCCACCGAGAGTTGCTCGGCGGCCCTGCTGCTCGAGGACCGGCTGCTCGCACGCGAGGCGGAATTCACTCGCGGCCACGCCGAGCACATTCTGCCGATGATCGATGAGCTCCTCGGCGAAGCCGCGCTCGGCCTGCGCGCGCTCGATGCGATCGCCTTCGGGCGCGGGCCGGGCTCGTTCACCGGGGTCCGGCTCGCCGCCAGCCTCGCGCAGGGACTCGCCTTCGGGGCCGGCCTCGGCGTCGTGCCGGTCTCGGATCTCGAGGCGCTCGCTCAACGCGCCCTCGATCTGGAGGAGGACATCGGGCGGGTGCTCGTCTGCAGCGATGCCCGCATGAGCGAGGTCTACTGGGGCTGTTTCGAGCGCGGCGCCGAGCGCCTCGCGGTCCCCGCCGGCCCCGAGCGCGTGAGCCCGCCCGGGAGGGTATCCGTACCGGAAGCTTGGCTGGAGTTCGCCGGCGCGGGACGGGGATTCGAGGCTTACCCGGAGCTGCGCGCGCTGCCGGGCCTGCGGGCCCGAGCCTCGCTCGAGCGGCTGTTGCCGCGAGCCGAGGAGATCGCCCGGCTTGCCGCCCCGCGCGTGCTCCGGGGCGCGCTGCTGCCCCCGCAGGAGGCCCTTCCCGTTTATCTGCGGGACCAGGTGGCGCGTCCGAGCCTCTCGTGAACGGCGCCGCCCGCTGTCATGAATCTGCAACAATATGCCTCTGTAATACGCTCCGCTGTGGACATCGCGAGAACCATGCCGGCGAAATTGATTCTCGTCGTGGAGGACGAGCGCGCCATCCGTGAAATGATCGCCTTCGGGTTGAAGCGGGCCGGCTTCTCGGTCCGCGAGGCGGAGGATTGCCGCGAGGCGCGCGAGGCGATCGCCGATCAGCGTCCCGATCTCATGCTGGTCGACTGGATGCTGCCGGACATGAGCGGGCTCGAGCTCACCCGCACCATCAAGCGCGATCGCCAGACGCGCGAGCTCCCGATCATCATGCTCACCGCGAGGGCGGAGGAGGGCGACAAGGTGACCGGGCTCGAGAACGGGGCCGATGACTACATCACCAAGCCGTTCTCCCCCCGGGAGCTCCTCGCCCGCATCAACGCGGTGCTGCGCCGCGCGGGCACGAGCGGCCTCGATCATTGCGTCGAGTTCGAGGCGCTGAAGCTCGACCAGCAGGGTCAGCGGATCACCGTCGACGGGCACACGGTCGCCCTCGGGCCCACCGAGTACCGCATGCTCGAGTTTTTCATGACCCACCCGGAGCGCGTGTTCACGCGCGACCAGCTTCTCGACCGGCTCTGGGGCGGAAATGTGTACGTGGAAGAGCGTACCATCGACGTGCACGTGCGCAGGCTCCGCAAATCGCTCGAGAAATATGGCGCGGATCGCTACGTGCAGACCGTGAGAGGCTCTGGCTATCGTTTCTCCGCCAAGCCCGAATAGCTCCCGCCCGCCGGCGGGGAATTGACGAGCGGAGGGCCATGCAACCGGCGACTCAGGCGTGGTGGTTCGTGGGCGTGCGGCTCGCCGGCACGCTGCTCGCCGGACTCATCGCCGGGCTCGTGCTCCACAGCGTCTGGGGCGGCCTCGCCTGCGCGCTCGCCGCCCACCTCACCTGGCAGCTGATCGTGCTGTTTCGGGTCGAATGGTGGCTGCGGCATCGCAGCTACGCGGACCCGCCGAACATCGGAGGGGTCTGGGGCGAGGTGATCTCCCAGATCGTGCGCCTGCACCGGCGCAAGCGCTTCCACAAGCAGCGCTTCGTGCAGCTCATGCGCCAGTTGCAACGCTCGACCGCCGCGCTGCCGAACGGCGTCGTCATCCTCAACCCTCAGCGCGAGATCGTCTGGTTCAATCGCATGGCGAGCCGCCTGCTCGACCTGAAGCGCACGGTAGACCTCGGCATCCGGATCGAGAACCTGGTGCGCGAGCCGGAATTCGCGCGCTATCTCGCGCGGCAGGACTACTCGAACCCGGTGGTGATCCGCCGTGCGACGCGCGAGGAGTGCTATCTCTCGCTGCAGCTGGTGCCGTACGGGGAGGGCCAGCAGCTCCTGCTGGCGGCGGACGTGTCGCGGCAGATGCGCCTCGAGGCCGTGCGGCGCGATTTCGTCGCGAATGCCTCGCACGAGCTGCGCTCCCCGCTCACGGTCATCGCGGGCTATCTCGAGACCCTCAGTCACGATCCGGCGCTCGATCGCGATCTGCAGGGACCCGTGGCGGAGATGCGCCGCCAGGCCGAGCGCATGACGGGCATCATCGCCGACCTGCTCGAGCTGTCGCGTCTCGAGCAGAGCGAGGAGCCGGTGGAAGGAGAGCCGCTCGACGTCGCGGCCCTGCTCGCGGTGTTGCGCAAGGACGTGCTCGCTCGACCCGTGCATCCGCGGGAGGTGCGCGTGCGCCTCGACTCCGATGCGGCGCTCCTCGGCAGCGAGCCGGAGATCCATTCCGCGTTCTCCAATCTCGTGGATAATGCCGCGAAATACACCCCCGCCGACGGCTCGATCGAGATGCGCTGGTGGGTGGATGAGGACGGCGGCCACTTTTCCGTGGCCGACACCGGAATTGGAGTTCCCGCGGAGCTCATTCCCCGGCTCACGGAGCGCTTCTACCGCGTCGACCCGGGGCGCTCGCGCGCGACGGGCGGCTCCGGGCTCGGCCTCGCCATCGTCAAGCACGTGCTGCAGCGCCACGGCGCGGAGCTCGAGATCCGGAGTGTGCTCGGCAAGGGCAGCACCTTCACCTGTCACTTTCCGCCCGGGCGGTTGCACCTGTTCCCGGCGGCGACCGCCGTCTGAGCCGAGTCCTGCCCGGCGCCTCCGGTGCGCGGCCCGGCATGAGCGGCACTGTCATGACGATGACATCTCGAGCGCTGAAGCTTCGGGCCCGGGTCCATTGACGAGGGGCCGACATGGCCGATCGGCGACGCAGTCTCCGGGCGAGAACGCTGTTCCTTTCCGACATCCACCTGGGGTTCCCGCGCGCCAGGGTGACGGAGCTCAACCTTTTTCTGCGCGAGGTCGAGGCCGAATGCATCGTGCTGGTCGGGGACATCGTCGACGCCCTGAGCCTCTCGCGCCGCCTCTTCTGGAACGCCGAGCACATGCAGGTGGTGCGCACGCTGCTCGCGCGACGCCGCGCCGGCACCCGCCTCGTCTATCTGCCGGGTAATCACGACGCCTCCCTCGGGGTGCTCGCCGAGATGCTGCAGGGCCAGATCGAGGTCCATCGCGAATGGGTGCATCGCACGGCGCGCGGGGAGCGGCTGCTCGTGTTGCATGGTGACCGCTTCGATGGCGAGATGCCCTGCCCGCGCGGGCTCCAGCGCCTCGGCGACGCCCTGTACGAGGCGACCGTCATGCTGAGCCACAACCTCAATAACGCGCGCCGCGCGCTCGGGCGCCCGTACTGGCCGCTGGTCGAGCGCCTGAAGCTGAGTTTCGGGGCGAGCGCGCGCTACGTCGGCGCGTACGAGGAACTCGCCGCCCGGCATGCGCGCGAGCAGGGCTATGACGGGGTGGTCTGCGGCCACATCCATCGCGCGAATCTGCGTCGGATCGACGGCACGCTCTACTGCAATACCGGTGACTGGGTGGAGTCCTGCTCGGCGGTGGTGGAGAATCGCGCCGGCGAGCTCGAGCTGCTGCGACTGCCGCCGCGCACCGACCCCGCGCGCGGTGCGGCGCCGATCGCCGAAGCCGCGTGAGGATCGCGCCCGTGTCCGACGCCTGAGGTCACATACGGCGGGTTCCTCGCTGTCACCGCTCCTCGCCGGCATGCCGCGCCCGATCATGGCCTGCGTCGGGCGGCTCGCGGTGGAGAGGAACCTCGAGGCCTTCCTGCAGCCCGATCTGCCCGGAACCCCGCCGCTGGTCGGAGACGGTTCGCGGCGCGGGGGCGCCCGGTCAGCGCTAGCGGTCGGCGCGCTTTCGGCTATCATCCGGCGCAGAGCCGGAGACATGCACTGATGGAAACCGCGGATCTCAGCCATCACATCTCGCGCCGCTTCAACGAGGACCTCGAGCGGGTGCGCAGCAAAGTGCTCGCCATGGGCGGGTTCGTCGAGCAGCAGCTGCAGAAGGCGATCACCGCCCTCACCGAGGGCGACAGCTCCCTCGGGGAGTCGGTCGCGCTCGGGGACTACCAGGTCAACAACATGGAGGTGTCGATCGACGAGGAGTGCAGCCGGATTCTCGCGACCCGCGCCCCGGCGGCCGGGGACCTGCGGGTGATCGTCGCCATCATCAAGACCATCACCGACCTCGAGCGCATCGGGGATGAGGCCGAGAAGATCGGCTACATCGCCTCCCGGCTCGCCAGCATGGAGCGTCCGGCGGACAAGTACCGCGAGATCAAGCACCTCGGACGTCTGGTCTCGGAGATGGTGCACGACGGGCTCGACGCGTTCGCGCGCATGGATGCGGAATCGGCGCTGCGGGTCGCGCGGCAGGACCGGCTGGTCGACGAGGAGTACGAGGCCGTCCAGCGCCAGAGCATCACGTTCATGATGGAGGACCCGCGCACCATCCGGCGCGCCCTCGATGTGATGTGGGTGGTGCGCTCGCTCGAGCGCATCGGGGACCATGCCAAGAACATCAGTGAGTACGTCATCTACATGGTCTACGGCAAGGACGTGCGGCATACCTCGCTCGATGACGTCGAGCGCGAGCTCAGGCAGCGGGGCGCCGGCGGACTCGAGGCCCCCCCGACACCGGACCCGGTGAGCGGAGCATGAGCGTCGTGAAGGCATGGTCGATCCGCGGCGCGGGCGGCGGCGCACTCCCTGCCAGAACGGTCAATCTGGCGGGGTTTCTGATCTGCCTCGGGCTGCTCGGATTCGCGGGCTACGCGCAGTTCGGTCTGCACCTCGACCCCTGTCCGCTCTGCATCTTCCAGCGTATCGGCATCGCGACCCTCGGGGTCGTGTTCCTGATCGCCGCGCTGCACCATCCGCGCCGCTGGGGCGCCGCCGTGTATGCCGTGCTGATCGCGCTCGCGGCGCTCGCGACCGTCGGCGTGGCCGCCCGTCAGATCTATCTCCAGCACCTGCCTCCCGGAGCCGCGCCGTCCTGCGGCGCGCCGCTGTCGGTGATGATCAGGTTTCTGCCGTTGACCTCCGTGATCCGCAAGGTGCTCACCGGGAGCGGGGAGTGCGCCGTCGTCGACTGGAGATTCCTCGGCCTGGCCATGCCGACCTGGGTGCTCCTCTGGGCGGCCGCTCTCGGCCTCGGCGGCGTGCTCGTCAACGCGCGCTCGGCGAGGGCCGGCACCGTGCGGGCATAGCCCCGCGCCGAAAGGCTCTCACGCGAGCAGATTCTCGAGCACGCCGACGTACATGCCGTGCAGCGCGTCGAGGTCGGCGACGCGCACGCTCTCGTTCACCTTGTGAATCGAGGCGTTCACGACTCCGAGCTCGACCACCTGCACGCCGAGGGGTGCGATGAAGCGCCCGTCGGAGGTCCCGCCGCCCGTCGACAACCGCGGCGGCTGGCCCGTGATCTTCTCGATCGCCGAGGCGACTGCGCGCGACAGCGCACCGGGTGGCGTGTAGAAGGGCTCGCCCGACAGATACCACTCGAGCGTGTAGCGCACCCCGTGCTTGCGCAGGATCCCCTCGACCGTGTCCTTCAGGCCCTCCAGCGTCTGCACGGGGGAGTAGCGCAGGTTGAATCGGGCCTTGAGCTCCCCCGGGATCACGTTCGGCGCGCCGGTGCCGGCATTGAAGTTCGAGACCTGGAAGCTCGTCGGCTCGAAGTGCTCCGTGCCCTCGTCCCAGCGGCGGCTGGTGAGCTCGGCGAGCGCCGGGGCGAATGCGTGCACGGGATTTTCCGCGAGGTGCGGGTAGGCGACGTGCCCCTGCACGCCGTGCACCGTCAGGCGGCCGCTGAAGGAGCCGCGCCGCCCGATCTTGATGGTGTCGCCGATCGACTGCTCGCTCGAGGGCTCCCCGACCAGGCACCAGTCGATTCGCTCCCCGCGCGCGGCGAGCACTTCGACCACGCGTTTGGTGCCATCGACCGAGGGGCCTTCCTCGTCGCTCGTGATGAGGAACGCGATCCGGCCGCGGTGCCCGGGGTGAGCGGCGACGAACGCCTCGCTGGCGGTGATCATCGCCGCGAGCCCGCTCTTCATGTCCGCCGCGCCCCGCCCATAGAGCATGCCGTCGCGGACGGTGGGCACGAACGGGTCGCTCGCCCACTCCTCGAGCGGACCGGTCGGCACCACATCGGTGTGGCCGGCGAAGCAGAACACCGGGCCGTCCCCGCGTCCGTGCCGCGCCCAGAAATTCGCGACGCTGCCGAAGCGCATCTCCTCGATCTCGAATCCTCGCGCCGCGAGGCGCGCGCGCATGAC
>JAKAZP010000076.1 GCA_021815905.1 Pseudomonadota bacterium
CGCCGCAGCGACCGCTGCGGCGCCAGTTGTGCGCGAACGCGCTGTGCCAATCTCCGACCACCGGTCCGCGGATCTCGACCATCAGATCGCGCCAGGCGCGCCGTCCCCGACGGCCGTCGATGAATTCATCCGCGAGGCCGACGCCGCCGACGAAGGCGATGTCCCCGTCGATCACCAGGAGCTTGCGATGATCACGCAGAAGATTGGCGAACCGCTTGCGCGCGGTGAGCGGGTTGAAGAAATTCAGATGTGCGCCCGCATCGAGCAGCCGGCGCCTGTCGGCGTCGGCGAGCGACCAGGAGCCGAAGTCGTCGAACAGCACGTGCACGCGCACCCCGCGCGCGGCGCAGCCGGCGAGCGCGTCGATGAAACGCCGCGCCACCATGCCCGACTCCACCAGGTACATCTCGAGCAACACCGCCTCGCGTGCCGCCTCGATCGCCGCGAGCATGCGTCGGAAGATGCGGTCGCTGTCGGCGAGCAGGCTGAAGTCATTGCCCTCCCGCCACGGCCAGCTCGAGAGCTCCGCGCGGCCGGCCTCCGCGGCCGCCAGGGAAAGCCTCATCGTGTCCCGCGTATCGGCCATGCGCGATCATTGTATGCGCTCTGCCTCGCGATCAGCCTCGCGCTGGCCAGTCTGCTGCCGCCCCCCGCCCGTGCCGGCGTGGTCGCCGCCGTGGATCGCATCCGCGACTCCTGTGGCGCCTCGGGAGGCGCGCTCGCACGCAGCGCTCGCCTGGGGCGGGTCGCACGGCTGCTGGCCGCGGGTGAGTCGCTCGAGCGCGCCGAGAGGAACGCCGGCTACCGCGCCGCGCAGTCACTGGAAATCCACCTGACCGGGGTCTCCTCCGAAGCGGCGATCGCGGCACTGGTGCAGCGGCACTTCTGCCGCGCGCTGGCCAGTCCCGGGCTGCGCGCCATCGGTGTCTACCGGCATGGGAATGCCATCTGGATCGCGCTGGCGAAGCCCTTCACCGTGCCGCCGGCGAGCGCGGCCGCCGCCGTCGAGCGACGGGTGCTCGAGCTCACGAACCGCGCGCGCTCGCGCGCACGGCGTTGCGGCGCGCAGTGGTTCTCCCGGGCTCCACCGCTGACGCTCTCGCGCGCACTCTCGGCCGCGGCACTCGCTCACAGCCGGGACATGGCCGCACGGGGCTTCCTCAGCCACCGAGGGAGACATGGCAGCACACCGGGTGAGCGGGTGAGCCGGGCAGGGTATCGCTGGAGGCTCGTTGGAGAGAACATCGCCAGCGGAGTCAGCAGCGCCGATCGGGCGGTCGAGGGATGGCTCGCGAGCCCGCACCACTGCGCCAACATCATGACCGCGGGGTTTCGCAGGCTGGGCGTCGCCTTCGCGGTCAATTCCGCTTCCCGGGCGGACATCTACTGGACGGAGGATTTCGCCGCCCCTCGTCCCGCGGGCTGAGAGATCGGCAGCCTCAGCGTCCGGCGCGGCGCAGCGCGGCACGTCCGAGCACCACGCCGAACTCCTGCTCGGCTTGCCCGTGGGCGAGCGCTTCCAGCATGGAATCACGGATGAGGCTCGCGAGCGGCATGGGCGTGGTCGCCGTCTCGGCCGCCGCCAGGGCCAGCCGCACGTCCTTCAGGCCGAGACGCGCCTTGAAACCCGCCGGCTCGAAACGCGCTTCGGCGATGAGGCGCCCATAGCCTTCGTAGACGGCGCCCGGAAACAGGGTGCCGCTCGCAAGACGCAGGAGCTCTGCCGGCTCGATGCCGAAGCCGGCGCCGAGCGCGGCGGCCTCGCCCATCGATTCGATCGCCGCCGCAAGCATGAAGTTGATGGCGAGCTTGACCACGTTGGCCTTCGAGGGCCGCTCGCCGAAGCGCCAGGTCTTCTGCCCGATCGCATCGAGCAGGGGTTGCACGCGCTCGATCTCCTCGGGCGGCCCGGCCGCCACGATATTGAGCTTTCCCTGGGCGGCGATGTCCGGACGTCCGAGAACAGGCGCCGCGATGTAGGCGATCCCGAGCTCGCGGTGGCGCTCGGTGAGCTCCTCCGCGAGCGCCACCGACACGGTGGCCATGTTGACGTGCGCCCGCAGCTCCTTGGGCGAGGCTCGGCGCAACACGCCGCTGTCGAGCAGCACCTCGCGCATGGCCTGATCGTCGCCCAGCATGGTGAAGACCGCATCGCCGCGGAAGGCTTCCTCGGCGCTCCCGGCCCGGGCGGCGCCGCGCTCGACCAGCCGCTCGGCGGCCGGCGTCGAGCGGTTCCAGACCGCGAGCGAATGACCCGCGGCGAGCAGCCGGGCGGCGATTGCCGAGCCCATGTTGCCGAGTCCGATGAACCCGATGTTCATGCTCGTCTCCTCGTGAGCGGGGGAAACGCCGGCGTACGCCGCCGGTTCCGGCAGGCGTGCGACGCCTAACCCGGCGCCGGCGCCGGGCGACGCCGGCGTGCGAGCTGGATCAGGATCCCCGCGAGCGTGTAAAGCAGCGCAAACCAGGCCGTGGTGCGCGTGAGCAGCAGATAAAGAAGATGGTATCGGACGGTCGAGTGCCGCAGGATGTCCTGCGCGGTCTCATAGCCGCCCACCGTGGCGGCGATCGCGAGCAGCGCGCCAAGGAGCACCGGTCCGCCGGCGGAGCGCCCGGGCTCGCGCCGGCCGGGCTCCGGATCCGGAAGCCGTACGAACCAGATGGCGAGCACCGTCAGCCCGAAAACCGAGCTCGCATACTGCAGCACGTGACACAACTCTCCGGTGTAGGAGCCGATCGTCACGGGCGCGCTGAGGGCGGAGACTCGCAGCACCATCCACCCGTCCGGATGAGTGAAGGAATCCCATGCGATGTGAGTCCAGGCGCCGACCAGGATCGACAGCGGTGCGAGCGCCCAGTTGAGCGGCCGGCTGCCGAATCGCTCGAGCGCGCTCAGGCACTTCACCCGCGAGCGTGGCCCGAGCGGCGCGCTGAGGGGCACGCGCAGCAACCAGCAGAACACGAGCAAGGCGATGCCGAAGGGCAGGCACAGCGTGAACGTGCCGTCGAAGGAATGGGTGATCGGAGGGATGTGCTTCGCGATGCTCCAGGGGATGAAGTACGGCACATCGGGCGCCATGGCGCCGATGACGAGCGGAACCGTCCGCAGGATGCGGATCCGCCGCAGGGGCAGGACGGCTGCCGGATGCGCCAGGGTGAAGGGCATGCCGAAAGCCTCTCAGGCTTGCCGCTGCCCCGCAAGACCTCTCAATCCACGGGCGCGGTGACCTCGATCCTGAAATCCCGACCGACCCAGACCCCGTCCGGCTCGCTGCGGTAGGTGAGCATGATCGCGCCGCCTTGCCGCAGCGCGCTGGTGTCGATGTCGACGGTATGCAGTCCGAGCGAGTTTGCGACGGTCGGCCGATCGCTCACCTTCTGCCAGTCGTCGAAGCCGATTCGCAGCGTTGCCGGCTGGGGGAACGCGACCGTGAGGGCCGCGCCCTGGGGAAGCTCCGAGGCGGGGGCGTGGGGGAGCCAGATGACCCGCGCCAGCCGCGGGCGCCGCCCGCCATAGCGTTCCCACACTCGCTCCGGGCGGTCGAACGGCCGGCCGAGCGTGCGCGAGACGACGAGCTTGATGTATTCGGCGTGCGTCCAGGCGAGCGGCATCGCGCTTCCCGTGGGCCGTCCCGGCTCGAGCCCGCGGCGGGCGATCGGTGCGCTGTCCCAGATCTGCTCCGGCAGCATCCCGCCTGCGGAAGCCATGCGCACCATGGCGAGCAGCAGCGGCAGCGGATCGGCGCCCGCGGCCAGCTCGTAATGACCGCGCTCGCCGGTGAGCAGCGGCCAGGCGCGCCCCCTGCCGGTCCCGTCGTAGGCCGTGCCGTCATCGTGCTCGCCGTAACCGTCGTCGTTGTAGCGGTGCCAGCTCGGACCGCTCGGCGTGTCGACCTTGAGCAGCGCGTCCGCGATTCGCACCGTACCGGCAATGAGCGGATCGTCGGGCGGCCGCAGGCCGAAGCGCACCAGCTGCAGGAAGTCGACTCCGATCTGCGCGGCGGCGGCCAGCCCGGGATCGAGCGGCCGATTCTTGATCGGCAGCTCCTGCTGCATCGCCCGGCGGTCGGACATCGCTTCCCGCGGCGCCTCGCGCACGTAGTAGCCGGGCACGCCGAAGCGGCGCGCGAGCGGCGTGTCCGTCACGGTCGTCCACTCCTCGAGCTGCGCGTTCCAGTAGTCGGCGACCGCCAGCACGAAATCGCGCGCCTGCGGATCGAGGTGCGGCGCACCGCACACGAGCGCGGCGATGCAGGCGGAGAGGGTGAAGGTGTTGATTCCCGCATCCTCCTCCCAGCGATCCTGATCGCTCGCAGGTCCGTTGCGCACGAGAAACGAAAGGGCGCGACGGATCATGTCGGCGACCTCGATACCGTCGAGCGAGCCGCGCTCCTCGAGCGCGGCCGAGAGCAGCACCGGGAAAGCCGTTTCGTCGAGCTGGACCGCCGACCAGTAAGGCTTGCCTCCCAGCCACTGGTTCTGGTTCCAGTGGCCGTCGGCGAGCTGCGTGGCGCGCAGGTACCGCAGGGTCTCGAGGGGCTCGCGCGCGGCGCCCACCGCGAGCAGCGCCGCGGCGCACTCGCACAGGTCCCGCGGCCACACGAGGTGATAGCCCTCGCGCTCCTCGTGAGTGTTGCCCCAGGGCACGCTCAGGCTCGCGACCATGGCTCCGGGGAAGATCTTGTCCTGGTGGACCTTCAGTACCATGGTCGACAGCTTGAACTGCTCGAGGCACTCGGCCGGCAAGCGCTCGGGGAACCGGACGCGCGCCGCGCACTGCTCGTGCCAGCCGGTCCACTCGCTCACCTGGCGCTGCCAGCTCGACTCGAACGGCTTGAACAGGTCGGACAACGCGAGCGTCGCGGCCGCCTCGGTGCTGCTGCCGAAGCCGAGCGCCACCACGTTCCTGCGGCCGAGCTCGCCCATGAGCGCGACATTGCCCGGACCGGCGCTGTCATGTTCCCAGCTCATCGCGCCGTTTCGGGCGAAGTCCTGCCAGCCGTCGCTCGTGCCGACGTAGCCGCAGCTCGCGCGCCCGATCGAGTCGCTCTGGTCGGGTGCCACGGCCGCGAGCGCGAGCGCGAAGGGCCCCTGCTCCGCCCAGAGCACGCGATGGCCCCGATGCCCGGCCACGGCGGCCGAGTTGCCGAGGCCCGTGCCGCCGAGATGCGGGGCGAGCAACACGTACGGCCGCAGCGACTCATCGCCGGCGAGCTCGAGCTCCATCAGCAGGACGTCGCGCTCGTGGGCGGGAACGATGCGCAGGGAAAGCTCGAAGCGCTCGTGCCGATGCACCACGCTGACGGCCGGGACCCCGGGTCCGGCGAGTGTCAGCGTGTGCCGGAACATTCGCTTCACTTCCACCCAGAAGCCGCGGCCGTCGGCGACGATCACCCCGAGGTCCCTGATCTGGGGGATGTCGACGCGCGGATGGTAGACCTCGTTGACGATGCCGCCGCCCATCGTGAACCACAGCCGGGATGCGCCAAGCGAGCATCCGACGGCTTCCTTGTCGCTGCTGCACCAGGTCGGGGCGAGTCCCGGCGCCCCCGGGGGTTGGCCGCTCATGCGCTTCGGGCCTCGGCGCGCCCGCGGGGCTTGCCGCCGGGCATCGCAGCACTGCCTCCGCTCCACATGCGCAGTCCGCCGGTGAAGGCGTTGAGGTTGTCGCCGGGCCGCGCTCCTTCGGGCAGCTCCTTCAGACGCCTGGCGTTGCCGCCGCCGAGGACGACGTATTCGACCTCGAGAACCTCCTTGAGCTGCTCCACCACCTCGGCGACGGCCTTGCGCCACTTCCTGTTGCCGAGTCGCTTGCGGCCGCGCTCCCCGACGTAATCCTCGAACGACCTGCCGCGTTTGTAAGGCATGTGGCCTATCTCCATGGGCTCGACGACACCATCGAGGATCAGCGTCGCACCGAGCCCGGTGCCGAGGCCGAGAAAGAGCATTCGTCCTCCCTCGTAGCTGCCCAATGCCTGCATGGTGGCGTCATTGAGCACCCGCACGGGTCGCCCGAGCGCCTTCTCGAAATCGAAGCCCACCCACCCGGGCCCGAGGTTGAAAGGCTCGGCGGCGATCCGGCCACGCAGCACGAGTCCAGGATAACCGATCGAGACCGCCTCGTACGGCAGGTTCCCGACGAGCTTGCGCATCTTGAGCGCCATGGCCGCGGCCGTCATCTTCGGCCCGGAGAGGAATTTCCGGATGACTCCGCGCGGGCCCATGCGGTACTTCACGTGGGAACCTCCGATGTCGATGACCAGGACGTGCCCGGAGTCGGGGCCGTCGGATCCGTGGCGGCGCGCGGGTCGGGAGCGGGATGCCATGGATGCATTGTCAGCCAAACGGAGGCCGTGGCCAAGCCGCGCTGCCGCCGATCGATGCGCGCGAGCTCCGGGGCGACTTGCCGCACGGTTCGCCTGCATCGGCCGTCGCCGGTCGCCGGGCACGCCTGCCGGAGCGCTGCGAGCTGGCGGGTGCGTACGCGGACTCGTGCCGGGGCTCCCGTGCGAACCCGGCCCCGAGGACCCCCACGCCGATCGGTTAACATGAGGCATGCTCTGGCTCAAGGCATTCCACATCGTCTTCGTCGTCACCTGGTTCGCGGGACTTTTCTACCTGCCGAGGTTGTTCGTCTATCACGTGGCCACCACCGATTCGGTCGGCCTCGAGCGCTTCGCGGTCATGGAGCGCCGGCTGTTCGCGCTCATGACGGTGGGCGGCAGCCTCGCGGTCGCTTTCGGCCTCTCCATGTTGCTCCTCGCGCCGGGATTGCTGGCGTTCGCGTGGCTGCGGCTGAAGCTGGCGCTGGTCGCCGTGCTCATCGGCTACCACATCTGGTGCCACCGGCTCATGACGGCATTGTGCGCCGGACGCAACACCCGCTCGCAGCGCTGGTACCGGCTCTTCAACGAGATACCCGGTCTGCTGCTCATCGCCATCGTGGTGCTCGTGGTGGTCAAGCCCTGACTCGGTAGCCCGCGAGCGCGTCAGTCGCGGAAGTACCGCACCTTGTCCTGCCAGGCCGCCTCGGGCGGCGGCAGGGCGGACTCCACCGGCTCGGTGCCGAGATACACGAACCCGACGATCGCATCCTTGCGCTCGAGACCGAGAGCGGCCTTGACGGTCTCATCGTACGCGGCCCCTCCGGTCTTCCACATCGAGCCGAAGCCGAGACTCAGGGCCGCGAGCATCACATTCTCCGCCGCGGCGCCCGCCGAGACGATCTGCTCGATCGCCGGCACCTTGGCCGACTCGTTCACGATCGAGGCGACCGCGACGACGAGCGGTGCGCGCAGCGCCTTGTGCCGCTCGCGCTCGAGCGACTCGGCGCCAATGCCGGGACGGGCGCGCTCGAGGTGTCCGGCGAGAAGCTCCCCGAGACGCTCGCGCGCCGCGCCGCGAAAGACGATGAAACGCCACGGCCGCAATCGCCCGTGATCGGGCGCACGCGCCGCGGCGGCGAGCATCAGCGCCAGCGCTCCCTCGTCCGGTGCCGGTTCGGTGAGGGCCTTGGCCGAGCGTCGGTTGAGCAACGCGTCTATGGCTTGCATGATGTCGAGGGACCTTCGCGACTGAGGGTCGGACGCGCCCATTGTCCCAGAACTCGTCCGGTCGGCTGCGGCAATCGGCGGCGCGCGCCGGGCGCGCCGCGGCCGTCACGCTGCGGGAAGCGTTGCAAACGGTGTAAAGTTCCCGCCATGGAACAGAGCGCACTGGCGGAGCTGAGAGACTCGATCCGCACCATTCCCGATTACCCCCGTGCCGGAATCCAGTTCAGGGACATCACGACCCTGCTCGGCAATGCGCGCATGTTCCGCCGCGCGGTGGACGAGCTCGTGCGTCCGTGGATCGACTCCGGAGTCGATCGCGTGGCGGGCATCGAGGCGCGCGGCTTCATCCTCGGTGGGGCGGTCGCCCATCAGCTCACCGCCGGCTTCGTCCCGATTCGCAAGCGCGGCAAGCTGCCGCACGAAACCGTGCGCGTGGCGTACTCGCTCGAGTACGGACTCGACGAGATCGAGATGCACCGCGACGGAGTCGCCCGGGGCGAGCGGATCATCCTGGTCGACGACCTCATCGCCACCGGTGGGACCGCGGAGGCGGCCGTGAAGCTGCTGCGCTCCCTCGGCGTGCAGGTTCTCGGGGCCTGCTTCGTCATAGACCTGCCGGACCTCGGGGGATCCGGCCGCCTGGAGGCGCTCGGCGTGCCCGTACGGACCCTTGTCGCCTTTCACGGACACTAGACCCGGCCAAAGATTACGTTCCGGTCATCCAACGCTGGGCGCGCGCGCCAGCGTGGATAATGCGCGCGCTCCGGCGCATCAGGGCCCGGGCGACTGTCATAACCGCTCAAACTTCCTGCTTTGGAGATCTAGATGTTCAAGAAGCTGGTTCCCGTTGTGGGTGCGCTGCTGATCGCGGCCCCGGTCCTCAGCACCACCACCGCGATGGCCGCCGAGAGCCCCGCTGCGATGGCGCATCACAAGGTCGTGCATCACAAGATGGCGCATTCCAAGTGGCACAAGAAGGCCGTTCACAAGAAGGCCTGGCACAAGAAGGCGATGCACAAGAAGGCGATGCACAAGAAGATGGCTCATCACCCCATGATGAAGAAGCCCGAGGCGAAGAAGCCCCAGGGCTGAGCGGGGCCACGAGCCCGTCCGAAGAAGCCCCGCCTCGTGCGGGGCTTTTTCTTGAGCGCGGGTGTTACGAAGCGGGCGCCCAATCTTCTCTATGATCATCGGCTTACATGGGTTTCGAAAGAGGCGCTGGCGTCTTTAGCCCGCAAGACGTGGTCCTGGTTGGAGGCGCCGTTCCTTGTCCCGCGACTCCTGCAGCGCTCTGAGGTCGGGCAGGTCCTCAGCGCCAGCCCGAAATTGCTCACGCGACGTCGGCCCGTAGTCTGCGGCCGGATCACTGCCGAGGCCTCGCACTTCACGCGGATCCGCACTGCGGGATGTCAGTGCGCGATGCGCCTCGACCCGGTACAGCTCCGCGAGCTCCCGAACCGGACGTGACAGTGCCGGCTTGAGGGCGCTTGCAACGCGGTACTGGAGCCTGCGGCGCCCGCGGTACGGGTCATCGAGCAGCCGCGGGAGCTTCTCATCGGATGGATGCGGCTGCGGGAATCTGACCGCGACCGCGGCGCGCAGCGCCTTGGGCAGGTCGTGGCCGATCTCCCGCCGCAGCTTCTCCTGATTGTAACCTCGAGGCTGCAGGAAGGCCTTGA
>JAKAZP010000077.1 GCA_021815905.1 Pseudomonadota bacterium
GATGCGCTGCATCGGGAGCTGACGTGCCGGGGCGAGGCGCTCGGCGAGGCGGGGATCCACTCGGTCACCCGGATCGGGGATGCGCTCGCGCCCGGCGCCATCGCGCACGCGGTGTACAGCGGTCACCGCTACGCGCGCGAGCTCGAATCCGCCGAGGCCACGCGCCTCCTGCGGCGGGATGCGCCGCTTCGCACCGCGAGCGCGCCGGGGGAGTTCCGATGATGCCTAAAGCGATGGCAGCGTGGCTGATTCTGGTGTTGTCGGCGGCTCTCGGACAGGCGCATGCCTATGAAAGCCCCTCGCCCGCGAAGTACGGCTTCACGTTGGTGCGGACGCGCATTCCCATGCGCGACGGCATCACTCTCGCCGTGACGCTCTACATGCCCCGGGGGGCGCCGCGCGGCACGCGTTTCCCGGCGCTGCTCAACTACCTGCCCTATCGCAAGGACGACGACGAGGCCCAGAGCCAGTACGGCATGTTCAGCTACTTCGCGCGCCGCGGGTACGTCGGCGCGGCGGTCGACATCCGCGGTTTCGGCGACAGCGGCGGCACGCCGCCGGATCGCGAGTACTCGGCCGAGGAGCGGCACGACGGGGAGCAGGTCATCGCCTGGCTCGCCCGGCAGCCGTGGTCGAGCGGCAAGGTCGGCATGCTGGGCATCTCCTGGGGCGGCTTCAATTCCATTCAGATGGCGATGCGAAATCCCCCGGCGCTGAAGGCCATCCTCGCGGTGGCCGCGACCGAGCGGCTGTACAAGGAGGACGTGCACTACATCGATGGGATCGTGCACATCGATGAGTTCGAGCTGACCATGGACCTCGGCCAGGGCCGCAGCGGCGCCCCCGATTATTCCCTGGCCCCCGGCGTCATCGGACCGCGCATGAACTCCAAGCCCTGGTCGCTGACTTACCTCGAGCACCAGCGCGATGGCGCGTTCTGGCACCGTCCGGAGCGGCCGCTGTCATCCATTCGCGTGCCCTGCTTCCTGATCGGCGGCCTGCAGGACGGCTATCGCGACAGCATCCCGCGCATGCTCGAGCAGGTCCCCGCGCCGGTGAAGGCGTGGATCGGCCCCTGGAATCACGCCTGGCCGAGCGACAGCGACTACGGTCCGCTCTACGGCTGGCGCAGCCAGGCCGTGCGCTGGTTCGACTTCTGGCTGAAGGGACGGAACACGGGGGTGATGGCCGACCCCCGGCTGATGATCTATCTGCAGCACGCGTACCCGCCGGGCCCGCAGGACCAGACCGTGCCGGGCGTCTGGCGCGCCTACGACCGCTGGCCGCCTCGCGGCACGCGTGAGGAGCGGCTGTATCTGCAGCCCGATCACACGCTGCGGCGCGCGGCTCCCGAGGCCGGGCGGGACGAGCTGCGGTACGTGCCGTCGGCCGGCGCGGAAGACGGCATCTTCTGGTGGGGCGATCTGCACCCCGACATGCGGCCGTTCGATGCCTACAGTCTCGTGTACGACAGCCGGCCGTTGTCTCGCGACACGGCCGTCATGGGTTTCCCGCACGTGACGCTCTACGCCTCGGCGAGTGCGCCGCTCGCGGATTGGGTCGCGCGCCTGGAGGATGTCGCCCCCGACGGCCGGGTGACGCTCGTGACCGGCGCCGCCCTGAACGGCGCGCAGCGAGAGTCGATGGCGCACCCGAAGTCGCTGAAGCCCGGGAAGCTGTACCGCTTCTCCTTCGACCTGCACCTCGCGTCATACGTCTTTCCCAAGGGGCATCGCATCCGCCTCGCGCTCTCGAACGCCATGTGGCCGACGCTCTGGCCCACCCCTTACGCAATGGACACGACGGTGAAGCTCGGCGGCCGGCGCGCATCCTGGCTCGATCTGCCGCGCGTGCCCCTCACCGGTGGAGCGCCGCCGAAATCCCTGCTCCTGCCGCCGGGTCCCATCGAGCGCCCGGCGGATATCACCGGAGGGGGATCCGACTGGCCGGGCTCCTACAAGGTGGTGCGCGATGAGAACGGACACGCCCGCGTCGCGTGGCAGGGCGGATACTCCGTCCACTATCCCTGGGGCACCTTCCGCGACGCGGAAACGCTCTCTTATTCCATTGACGATGCGCACCCGGCTGATGCCAGCGATGTCGGTGATATCACCAACGTCCAGCACGTCGGCGCCCGCACCCTGATCTGGCGCGGCCATCTCTCGGTGCGCAGCGATGTGCACGACTTCTTCTACAGCTACACGCGAACGCTCCTCGAGAATGGCAAGGTGGTCATCAGCCGAACGTGGAACAAGACCATCCCGCGTGACCATCAGTAACGGAGGGCCGCCGCCCATGCCGAAATTCCGCCGTGCCACACCGACCGTGCGCCGGGAGGCGCTCATCGAGGCCACCCTGACGAGCCTGCGCAAGCACGGGCACGAAGGGGTGTCCGCGCGGCGGATCGCCGCGGAGGCGGGCGTATCGGCCGGTCTCATCACCCATCATTTTCCGAGCATCGCCGCCCTGGTCGCCGCAGCCTACGAGACGCTCGCGATGTCGCTCCTGCGATCGATTCAGAAGCACGCCCGCGAGGTCGATGCGTCCCCACGCGAGCGCCTGCGCCGCTTCTTCCAGGCATCCTTCACCGCGGCGCTGCTCGACCCGGGTCTCTTCAACACCTGGGTCGTCTTCTGGAGCATGGTCGCGCACGATGCCGACGTGCGGGCCGTGCACGAGCGCACCAACGCCGCTTATCGCGCCGCGCTCGAGTCGCTCCTCGGTCAGCTGAGCCGCGTGGACGGCGCCCCGGCCTTCAGGGCGCGCCCGGCGGCCATGGCGCTCTCGGCCCTGCTCGATGGGCTGTGGATCGAGGCCAGCATGAACCCGCGCACTTTCAAGCCCGCCACCGCGGTCGCCCTGTGCGAGGACTGGACGAGCGCGCTCTGCTCGGGCGCGCTTCCGAGCCTGCTCGCCCGCGGCGCGCGCAAGCGCGAGCCGCGCGCCTCAGGCGCGAGCCGCGGGTGACGGCGGCAGTACCGCGGGCGGCGCCGGCGCCTCGCCGGATCCCGCCGTGTCGGCGTCGATTCCGAGCCACAGCGCCGCGGCCACCACCGCGCACAGACTGCCGATCACGAACACCGCGCCCCAGGCGTGCCGCCCCGACAGCCAGGCGACCACGGGAATGCCGATGATGCCTCCCAGGTTGCCGCCGGTGTTGAGCACTCCTGCGACCGCCATCGAGTCGCTGCGGCCCACGGCCATAGCCGCGGCCCAGTAGGCCGCCTCATTGAGCTCGACGCAGCCGAAAGAGACGGTGAGTGCGCCGACGGCGAGGTACGGGTTCGCGGTCCACATCGCGCACAGGAGCAGGACTCCCGTGAGCGGCAGTGACACCAGCGGCACCGCCCGAAACCCCCAGACGGGCCCGAGCCTCCGGCACAGCCGCCCGGTGACGAGTCCGCCGATCCCGGCGCCAAGGCTCGCCGCGACCGGCGGCGCCGCCGACAGCCAGCCGCTCTCGAGCACGGGGAAATGACGCTGCTGGATCAGATAGAGAAAGCACCAGTTGGCGATCAGGTAGAAGCAGTAGTTCATTGCCAGATACGACACCGCGAGCAGCACGGTGTTGCGATGGCCGAGCACGCGCAGCAGTCGCGGCATCGACAGCCGGGCATCGACCGAGGCATTCGCAAGCTCGCCGAGCTCGGCACGCTCCGCGGTCGATACGGCCGGGTGCTCGCGCGGGGTATTGCGCGCATACCATGCCCACAGCGCAGTCACCAGCACCGCCGGGATGCTGCACCAGGCGAGCGCGCGCTGCCAGCCGACGCTCACCATGAGCGCGGCGATGAGCGGCGGGGCGATCGCGAAGCCGAGATCCGCTCCCATGCTCTGCGCGCCCTGTACCAGCGACCACTGGTGGACGGGGAACCACGTTTCGAAGACCCCGGTCGAGACGGGAAAAACTCCGCCCTGTGCCATCCCGAGGAGCAGCTGCGCCGCGACCAGCACCGCGAACAGCGCCGCGCCGCCGAGGATTGCCGGCGCCACGGGAATCACCATGACGGCGATGAATGCCACCGCGCCGAAAAGCGTCATGGCGAGGCGGGCGCCCAGCCGCTGGCCGATGAGGCCGCCCGGCAGCTGAAAGAGCGCATAGCCGATGACGAAAGCCTGCTCGATCCAGCCGATCTGCAGCTGCGTGAGGCGCAGATCCGGCATCATGCGCGCGGCGGCGATCGTCACGCTGACGCGCTGCTCGTAGGCGATCAGTCCCAACACGAACAGGAGCCCGAAGATCCGCCAGCGGATCCTCACCCGGGCCGGACGGTCCGGTAACGACGAAGGCTCGTGCACGGATGCAATCATGGGTTGCCGGAAGCCGGGCGTCAAACCCGCTGAACGCGACTGTTGACGGCCGTCGGAATCAGATTGTACGCTTGTTCAACACGAGCACCGTCCTCGAGCAGCGGAGTGCCGCCTGGATGAGACCGCAGCTTCGCGTCGTTCCCGATCACCTCATCGGTCCGATCCTCGATGAGGCCAAGGCGATCCTGGCCGAGATCGGCGTCGAGGTGCGCGGGACGCGGCTGCGGCAACGGCTGCTCGATCACGGCCTGAGACTCGCGCGCACCGCCGATGACGCCGAGCGCGTGCTGTTTCCGCCCGAGGTCGTGGACCGGGCCATCGCCACCACGCCGAAGCGCTTCCCGCTGCACGATCGCGACGGGGCGCCGTACACCGAGCTCGGCGGAGACAAGGTGCATTTCGTTCCCGGATCGAGCGGCCTGTCCGTGCTCGACCATCGCACCGGCGAAACCCGCCGCTCGAGCACCCGCGACTTCATCGAGTACGTGCGCGTCGCCGAGGGCCTGAAGAATCTCGGCTACCTCGCCACGGCCTTCTCCACCAACGACATCGAGCCCCTGGTCTCGGACGCGTGGCGGCTGTATCTCGCGCTGACCAATTCCCTGAAGCCGGTCGTCTCGGGCGCATTCTCCGAGCACGGCGTGGTGCGCATGGCGGAGATGATGCAGCTGTTCCGCCGCGACCGGGCCGACCTCGTCTCCCGCCCCATGTCGATCTTCACGGTCACGGCGACCGGGTTCTACCGTTACAGCGAGGACTCCTGCCAGAATCTCCTCGACTGCATCGACTCCGGCATCCCCGTCGAGATCGTGCCCGTGACCCTGATGGGCCTGATCGCTCCGGTGACGCTGGTGGGTGCGACGGTCATGCACGTGGCCGACGTGCTCGCGGGGCTCACGATGGCGCAGATCGTCAAGCCCGGCACCCCGATGCTGTTCGGGGGCGCCCCGGCCACCTTCCACATGCAAACGGCCATGTCGCCGATGGCGGCGATCGAGACGTTGCACCTGAACATGGCCTACATCGAGATCGCCAAGCACCTCGAGCTGCCGACGCAGGGCTACCTGGCCCTGGGCGAGGGCAAGTTCCTCGATGCGCAGGCGGGAGCGGAGACCTTCGCCGGCGCGCTGCTCGCCGCCGTGGGCGGGATCAACTCGGTCTCCGGTCCCGGAATGTTGGATTACGTCCTCACCTTCAGTCTCGGCAAGCTCGTCTTCGACGACGAGCTGTGCGGACAGGCGCTGCATTTCTGCCGTGATCTCGACGTCATGGAGGATCTGCCCACGCGCGGGCTGGTGCGCGAGCTGCTCAAGGACAAGCACCTGCTCACCTCGAGCCACACGCTGAAATACTGGCGCCACGAGCTCTATCTGCCCGGCATGGTATTCGATCGGATCAATCGGGAGACCTGGCTCCAGGGCGGCGCCATGACGCTCGAGCAGCGGGTGAGCCACGAAGTCGAGCGGCTGCTCGGCACCTATGTCTCCCCGCCCCTCGACCCGCGGGTCGACGCGGAGATGATCCGGATCATCCGCGCCGGGATGCCGCCCGGGCAGCCGCTTCCCGAGACGCTGCCGCGAGTCGAGCAGGCGAGCGGCGCGGCGGCTCCCCGCACCGGCCGTCGCCGGCGCTCCAACCCTCAGTCCGCCGGCCGGTAACGGGCCGCAAAGCTCGCGCGGATCCCGGCGAGTCGCGCCGCGATCTCGCCGGCGAGCGGCTCGGGGCGGTGGGTGAGGAGCGCGCGGACGTCGGCACCGATCCTCGCCATCAGCTCCTCGTCGGGCAGCATTCCGGTGCTCACGGGCAAGCGGGCCCCGAAGTAGCGGCTGTTCCACAGGTGCTCGCGGCAGTGCGAGGCGGTGTGTCGATGGCCGAGGTAGTTGCCCCGGGCGCCGACCTGGCGCGCCACATCGAGCGCGAGCGCATCGGCGTCGATGCTCAACCCCTGCCAGAGCGTGCGCAGGAGTCCCGCGAGATCGTCGCACAGGCACAGCGCGTGCAGCGAGAAGGTCAGTCCCTGATCGAGGGAGCCGAGGTAATCGAGCGTTGCGGGTCGGCAGTAGAAGGCCTGCATCATGCCGAGGGAGATCTCCACGACCGCATCCTGATTGAAGCGTCGCGCGGCGGAATGACCGCCGGCACCGGTGAAGGCCGGCAGGTCCAGCTCCCGGCGCACCTGACACATGATCATGTCGGCGAGCGAGGTCTGCGCGAAGTTGCCGATGCCGCCGGTGGCGGGCTCCATGAAGGACACATCGGAACTGCCGATGCAGAACGACCCGCGCCGGACGAGCTGCGCGAGAGCCATGGCGGCGAAGTCGGTCGCCAGGCTGTTCACCATGCATCCGGCCGTCGTGATCGGAGTGGAGGCGCCGCCGATCGGCAGCGTGCCGACGCTGACCGGCACGCCCGCGCGCACGCACTTCAGCAGTTGCTCCACGTGCGAGCGCGGATAGTTGAGCGGCAGCGGAGTGATGATCTGCAGGAAATACGGCTTCTCGACGAGCGCCTCGCGACCGCCGCGGATGGCGGCCGCCATCTCGATCACCGGATCGAGCGAGTCGGCCTGCTCGCACAGGTACTCGAGCGGCTTGGTCGTGTTGGCCGCCATGATGGCGAACTCCTCGATCTCGCCGTGGATGTCGGAGCGGGTCACGTTCTTCACCGACACGCACACCGCGTCCATGTTGCTCAATCCGTCCGCCACCCGGGTCACGGCCGCGAGGTCCTCGGCATCGCTCGCGCGCGGCTCGCCGCTTTCGAGATCGAATATCCGGATGCAGGTCATTCCCGGCATGAACCAGGTGTGACCATCATCGAGCTCGATGCAGCGCCGCCCGGTCCGATCCCAGAGCCGCGCGCTCTTCGCGCTCGAGGCGAGCGCGGCCCGCACGAGCTGCGCCGGGAAACGCACGACGCCATCGGATGAGACGTCGCAGCCGGCGTCGCGAAAGAGCCGCACCGCTTCGGTTTCGGGGTCGAAGACGACGCCGCATTCCCGCATGAGGGTGAGCGCGCTTTCGATCAGCCGCAGCGCAAGCTCGCGCGGCACCGGCTGATAGGGCGCGGTCGCGCCGAAGTGCAGCCCGGGGTCGGCGGGCGCGCGGCTCGCCGCCTCGGCGCCGATGCCCGGCGGCCGCCGTCCCCGATGCGCTATACGGCGCTCGCTGCCCATGCTAATGATATGACCATATAGTGCGCGCGCTGTCATGACGAAAGTCGATGACAGTCAACCGCCCGGAAGCGCGCCGCGAGCGGAGTGCGAATGAGAATCGAATCGCGCTATGACGTGCTGTTCGAGCCCGTGCGCATCGGACCGCTTACGGCGCGCAACCGCTTCTATCAGGTGCCACATTGCACCGGCATGGGCGCGGCGCTCCCGCGGACGCTTGCGGCGATGCGCGGCATGAAGGCCGAGGGAGGCTGGGCGGTGGTATGCACGGAGTACTGCTCCATCCACCCGAGCTCCGATGACCAGCCCTATCCCTATGCCGCCCTCTGGGACGAGGACGACGTGCGCAATCTCGCCGCGGTCGCCGATGCCATCCACGCGCACGGCGCGCTCGCCGGCATCGAGCTGTGGCACGGGGGCAGTTTCGTCTCGAATCTCGCAAGCCGCGTCCCCAGTCTCGGCGTGCGCTCGATGCCGAGCCGCTGCGAGCCGATTCAGTCGCAACGCATGGACCGGCGCGACATCCGGCGCTTCCGTGCCTGGCACCTGAGCGCCGTCAAGCGCGCCAGCGCGGCCGGCTTCGACGTGATCTACGTGTACCCGACCCACGGCTATCTGCTCTCGGAGTTCCTCTCGCGCTCGCTCAATGACCGGCGCGACGAGTACGGCGGCTCGCTCGAGAACCGGGCACGGCTGCTGCGCGAGCTGCTCGATGAGACCCGCTCGGCGCTCGGCGACCGGTGCGCGCTGGCGGTGCGCTTCTCCGCCGACGGCCATGGCGAGCACCACTTGAGCGGCGAGGAAGCCCGGGACGTGCTCGGAATGCTGGGGCCGATGGCCGATGTGTGGGATCTCGTCGTCGCCGACTACTACGGCGAGGAGATGGCGAGCTCACGCTTCGTGAAGGAGGCCGCGCTCGAATCCAGGATCGCGTACGTCAGGGAGCTGACGGGCAAGCCGGTCGTGAGCGTCGGCCGCTTCACCTCGCCCGACACCATGGTGCGGCAGGTCCGCAGCGGCGTCCTCGATTTCGTCGGCGCGGCGCGGCCATCGATCGCCGATCCGTTCCTGCCGCAGAAGATCCGCGACGGCCGCCTCGAGGAGATCCGCGAGTGCATCGGCTGCAACGTCTGCTACGCGCACAACTACCGCGGTGCGGCGCTGCGCTGCACTCAGAACCCGACCATGGGAGAGGAATGGCGCAGCGGCTGGCATCCCGAGAAGGTGCCCCGCGGCCGGGGGGGCTCGGTGCTGATCGTGGGCGCGGGACCCGCCGGGCTCGAGGCGGCCCACGTGCTCGCCAGGCGTGGCTATGCGATCAGTCTTGCCGAAGCGGCGCATGAGCCGGGAGGGCGCGTCAGTCTCGAGTGCCGGCTGCCGGGACTCGAGGAATGGGCGCGAGTGAGGGATTACCGTCTGGGCCGGATCAGGCAGTTGCCCGGCGTGTCGGTCTATCTCGGCAACCGGCTATCGGCCGAGGACGTCCGCGAGTTCGGCGCCGATCACGTGCTCATCGCGACCGGAGCCCGCTGGCGGCGCAACGGACTCGGCCGGTGGCACCTGCAGCCCCTCGAGCGGTTGCACACGCCGGCCGTGCTCACTCCGGACGATGTGATGGCGGGTGCCCGGCCCGGGGGCGCGGTCGTGATCTTCGACGACGACCACTACTACATGGGACCCGCGCTCGCCGTGCTTCTCGCCCGATCGGGTACGCGTGATGATACGGTGACCACCG
>JAKAZP010000078.1 GCA_021815905.1 Pseudomonadota bacterium
TTGCCGACGGGCGGCTTGAGCAGGTGCCGGTGTCGATCGATCCAGCTTCGCAGGTTGAGCGCTTGCAGGGGACGCATGTGCGCCTCGTCACTCGCCGGGGATCTGGTAGCGGCCGCAGGGGACGGAAGCCGACAGGCCGCGGTCGAGATCGAACGCGGTGAGCGCACCCCCCCACACGCAGCCGGAATCGAGGCCCACCGCGTCCGGGCGCAGCACCAGGCCGAGGGCGGACCAGTGGCCGAAGACGACGCGTGCGTCGCGCGAGCGGCGGTGCTCGAGCTCGAACCAGGGACGCCAGGGCGAGCCGGGGCCCGGAGGCCTGCCCTTGATGCTGAGGTCGATCCGGCCGTCGCTCGTGCACACACGCATGCGAGTCAGCACATTGATGGCGAACCGCAGGCGCTCGGGCCCGGCGAGATCCGGGCTCCAGCGCTCGGGCTCGTCTCCGTACATGTGATCGAAGAGCTCGCGGGACTCGTTGCGCAACGCCCATTCGACCTCCCGCGCCAGCTCGAGGACGGTCGCCACGGTCCATTCGGGCACCACGCCCGCATGCACCATGAGATCGCCCGCCTCGAAGTGCGCGAGCGGGCGGGTCGCGAGCCACTCGAGGAGCGCCTCCCTGTCGGGTGCCTGGAGAATCTCATCGAGGGTGTCGGAGCGGCGCGCGCGACGGCTGCCGCAGGCGATGGCGAGCAGGTGCAGGTCGTGATTGCCGAGGACGGTGACCGCGTTGTCCCCGAGCGAGCGCACGAAGCGCAATACCTCGAGCGAGCGCGGCCCGCGGTTGACGAGATCCCCCACGAGCCAGAGCCGGTCCCGATCGGCCGAGAAGCCGATCCGCGCAAGCAGCGCGCGCAGCTCGTCATGACAGCCCTGGATGTCGCCGATCGCATGGCGTGTCACTGCAGAATCCCGGGAATCGCCAGGCGAAAAGGCGCGATCGGCGCATCGAACCGGCGCCCCTCGCCGTCGACCATGAGGTAGCTCCCCTGCATCGTGCCGACGGGCGTCTCGATGATGGCCCCGCTGGAATAGCGGAAGCCCTGGCCCGGCTCCAGATGCGGTTGCTCGCCGACCACGCCGTCGCCGCGCACTTCCTTCACCTTGCCGTTCGCGTCGGTGATGATCCAGTGCCGCGAGAGGAGCTGCGCCGGGCGCTCCCCTTCGTTTCGGATCGTGATGGTGTAGGAGAAGACGTAGCGCTGCTCCGTCGGGCTCGACTGCTCGTCGAGGTAGCTGGTCTCGACGTCGACGCGGATCTTGTGCGGATCGGGTGGCATGCCGGGAATTCTACCCAAGCCGCACGGCGAGCACGTCGCACGGCGCGGCGTGCAGCACCGTGTCCTCGGTGAGATTCAGGAGAATGGACAAGCCGTGGCGCTCACGGCTGCCGAGGACGATCAGATCCGTCTGCCGCTCCCGGGCGACGCGCACGATCTCCGCCTTGACGTTGCCCGACTCGACACGGGAGGCGCTCGCGGGGAGCCCGAGCTCGCCCGCGAGCGCCGCCAGGCGCCCCCGGGCGCGCTCGAGCAACTCTTCCTCGATGCGTACGGCCGGCATGAGCGTCTCGCCCATCGGCTCGACGGGCATGAACTCGACCACGTGCAGCAGCTCGAGCTCCGCGCCGAGATTCGCGGCCAGCGCGCGGGCGCGCCGGCCGATCTGCAGGCTGTTGTCGCTCAGATCGACGACGAGGAGAATACGACGATAGGGAAAGGTCGACATGGACGGCCCCCGGGATCGGCTGCTGCGCACAGCCTAGCTCAGCCGCGCGCGGCGGGCAGCTGCAACGCGGCGGCGATGGCGGCGTAGGCCGCGGGAGCGAGGGTTCCGGGCCGCGCCGAGGGGTCCACGCCGCAGGCCTCGATCTGAGCGGGGGTCGCGAGTCCCCGCAGGGCATTGCCGAGGGTCTTGCGCCGATGGGCGAACGCGGCGGCCACGACCGCGGCGAACGCGGGGCTCGGGTCGAAAGCCGGATGGGAGCGCACGGCGAGTCGCGCCACCGCCGACCAGACCCGGGGCGGAGGCTGGAAGGCGCCCGGGCCGACATCGAACAGCCGCTCGACCGACACCCACGGCGAGAGCATCACGGTGAGACGGCCGTACGCGCGCTGCCCGGGCGGCGCGGCCATGCGCGCCACGACCTCCCGCTGGAGCATGACGTGCATGTCGGCGATCGAGCCGACGCTCGAAAGCAGATGGAACAGCAGGGGCGTGGAGATGTTATAGGGGAGATTCCCCACGATGCGCACCGGCCGGCCCCGCTCGCGCGCGAGCGCCGCGAAGTCGAAGCGCAGCGCGTCGGAGGCGTGCACGCGCAGCCGTGGCTCCCACCCGAGCTCAGTGCCGAGCAGCGCCGCGAGGTCGCGGTCGATCTCGATGACATCCAGCGAGCCGAAGCGCGCATCGAGCAGCGCCCGCGTGAGCGCGCCGCGGCCGGGGCCGATTTCCACCAGCGCGTCCCCGGGCTGGGGCGCGACCGCCTCGACGATGCGCGCGATGACGGCGGGATCGTGCAGGAAGTGCTGTCCGAATCGCTTGCGCCGCATCAGGCGGCGTGTCCCGCGAGCTTCACGGCGAGCTCGAGGGCCGCGGCGAGGCTGCCGTCATGGGCGCGGCCGGTGCCGGCGAGATCGAGCGCGGTGCCGTGATCGACCGACGTCCGCAGGATCGGCAGTCCGAGCGTGATATTGACGGCGCTCTCGAAGCCCGCGTGCTTGATCACCGGCAAGCCCTGATCGTGATACATGGCGAGCACCGCATCGCAGCGCTCGAGCGCGCGCGGCAGGAAGGCCGTGTCCGCGGGGACGGGGCCCGTGAGCGTCAGGCCCCGCTCGCGCATGCGGGCGATGGCCGGAGCGATGACGCGGATTTCCTCATCCCCGAGATGCCCGCCTTCCCCGGCGTGCGGGTTCAAGCCGCAGACCGCGATGCGCGGCCGGCGGATGCCCCACCGCCTCGCCAGATCGCGATCCATGACCGCGAGGATCTCGCAGAGCGAGGCGGTGCTGATCGCGTCGCTCACCGCCTTCAGCGGGAGGTGGGTGGTCGCGAGAGCGACGCGCAGCGCGCCGGTGGCCAGCATCATGACGGGGCGGGGGGAGTGGGTACGCTCGGCGAAGTATTCGGTGTGTCCGGTGAAGGCGATGCCGGCGTCGTTGATGATGCCCTTGTGCACCGGGGCGGTGACCAGAGCGTCGAATTCCCCCGAGCTCGCGCCGTCGCAGGCGCGAGCCAGCATGTCGAGGACGTACGGCGCGTTGCGCGCATCCAGCCGGCCGGGCACGCTCGGCGCCACGAGCGGCTGGTGCGCCACGACGAGCGCTCCAGGGGTGTGCCGGCCCCCTCCGCCCCGGTATTCGCGCAGCTCGACCGGCAGCGAAAGCGCTTGCGCGCGCTCGCGCAGCAGATCGAGGTCCGCGAGGCAGACGAGCTCGCACTCGAGCGGGCGGGAGGCGATCGCCAGGCACAGCTCCGGGCCGATCCCGGCCGGCTCACCCGAGGTCAGCACGATGCGCGGCAGCATGGCCCGGCCCGCTCCTGGCGGCCCGTCAGTCGTTCAGCACCTTGACGTAGGCGTCATCCCGCAGCCGCTGCAGCCACACCTCCGTGTCCTCCTCGGCCTTGCTGGCGCGAATCGCTTCCATGGCCTTCAGCCGCTTCATCTGCGCGGTTTCGTCCTGCTTGCGACGTCCGAGCAGCTGCGCGATGTGCCAGCCGAAGCGGGTCTGGAAAGGCTGACTGATCTCACCGACCTTCAGCTTGGCGATGGCGGCCCGGAATCGGGGCGTGTACTCATCGGGGCTCTGCCAGCCGAGATCGCCTCCACGAGCGGCGGATCCGGGATCCTGGGACAGCGAGGTGGCGAGAACGGCAAAGCTCTGCCCGTGCAGGATCCGCTGGCGGATCTGCTCGAGCCGCTGCCGCACCGTGGCGCTGTCCTGCAGCGGGTTGGTCTTCAGCAGGATGTGACGCACGTGCACCTGATCGACGATGTCTTTCTTCTCCTGGCTGCGCACACCGTCGAGCTTGACGATGTGGAAGCCCGTCGGCGTGCGCACCGGGGCGCCCACCTGCCCCGGCTTCAGGCTCATGATCAGCCGGGTGAGGAAGGTGGGCAGCTCCGAGCCCTTGCGCCAGCCGAGCGAGCCGCCCTTCAG
Source organism: Pseudomonadota bacterium (assembly GCA_021815905.1). The sequence continues at coordinate 4,167 of JAKAZP010000078.1, forward strand.
CGCGTCCTCGCTATTGGAGTAGGTCACCGCGAGCTGGGCGAACTTCTCGCCCTTCTGCGCCAGCTGGTACACGTGCTCGGCGCGCCGCCGCGCCTGCGCGAGCTGCTCCGGGGTGGCGTTCGGAGGCACCGCGATCAGGATGTGGGAGACCTCGAACTCGCTCTGGCCGGAGGGCTGGTGCGCCTGACGCGCGAGGAACTGATCGATTTCCCGCGGCGTGACCACGATCTGCTGCAACACATCGCGCTCGCGCAGCAGCCCGATGGTGAGCTGCTGACGCATCTGCTCGCGGTACGTCTGATAGTTGAGTCCTTGCTGGGCGAGCGCCGTCGGCAGGTTCTGGAACGGGATGTTGTTGCGTCGAGCGACATCCTGGAGAGCGGAGTTCAGCGTGTCGTCGGACACGCTGATGCCGTCGTGACTGGCCTGCTGCAGCTCGATGCGCTGCAGGATCAGGCTCTTGAGCACCTGGGACCGCAGCACGCTCTCGGGCGGGGGTGTCAGGTTCTGGGCCCGGAGCTGGGCGGTGACCTGCTGCAGGCGCTGGTCGACCTCGCTCTCGAGCACCACGCCGTCGTTGACGACCGCGGCAATCCGATCGAGGAGCACGCCCTGGGTCGAGAGATCGCGGGTCTGCGCGAGCGCCCGTGGGGTGCCCGGGAAGGCGCAGAGAAGCAGGACCAGAATGCCTGGACCGAAGGAGATGAAACGCCGCATGCGCTTGTGTGTCCTCTTGAGAGCCGTCAGGGGAGCGTATCGGTCCGGGAGCCCGTTGCCGCCGCCGCCGCAGACGGAGTGTAGCCGGGGATGGCCTCGCGGAGGAAAGCATCCGGCGCAGATCCGACACTGGCGAGCCCCGTGAGTTCCAGCTGCAGGTAGATGCCCGTGTCCTGCGTGCCGGTGCGGGCGCCCGTGGCGGTCGGCCGCGCCCCCACGAAGCGCCGGGCCCCGATCCGCACACTCCAGCAGCATGAACGGTACTCGAACCCGGCAAAACGTTCCAGGGCTTCATGATCGGCAAGGGAGTAGATCCCGCGGGCGAAGACGTTCCAGGAGCGCCCGATCGGCCAGGCGCCGGAGACCTCGACCTGCCGCACGTTGCAGCTGCCCGTCACCTGCAGAACGCAGCTCGGGCTGCAGGCCGGCGTCGCCGCCGTGCCGCAGGTCGTCGGGATGCCGCCGACGAGCGTGGTCTGGTTGAGGATGCCCCGCTCGAAGCGGTAACCGACGTTGATGACCCGCTCCGGCCCCGGGCGGTACTGCACGTCGACCTGCGCCCGCTGGGTCCGGGCGGTCTGCGGATTCCACTGCAGCGCTCCGTACGCGCTCCAGTGCTGGAACGCGGTGAGGGAGAGCTGGGCGACGAGGTCCGAGCGGCGGTCGGTGTGCACGAGCTCTCCGGGGAGCGTCACGCGCGGGGTCGTGAAATAAAACTCCTGACCGATGGTGGCCGAGAGGTACTGGCGGCCGTTGCGCGCGTTGAGCAGGCGCGTCGTCGCTCCGACGCTCACCTGATTCGCGTCTCCCACCCGATCGGCGCCCACGTAGCGGTTGGTGCGAAAGAGCTCGACCGGATCGAGGTCCGGCACGGCGGTGTCGAAGATCGGCAGATCGCTCTGGTCGCGGTAGGGGACGTAGAGATACATGACGCGCGGCTCGAGCGTGATGGTGCGTTGCGCGTGCGAGCCCGCCGCGCGCTCGAGCTCGAGTCCGGTGTCGACGCTCGCGACCGGAAGCACCCTGGAGGGAGAGCTCGGCTCGCCCGGCAGCGTACCGCTCAGCTCGTACTGCGTGACACGCCACGCGACCGACGGACGCAGGAAGTAGCCCGGCCCGTCGATATTGAGCGAGGTGACCGGCTTCATGTCGAGTCGCCAGCCGGTGACGCCGGTGGAGCGCTGGAAGTCGACGACCTCGGACTCGAAACCGTAGCGCACGAGATCGCCCGGGCCCCAGCCGTAGTCGGCGCTCACCTTGAGGTCCGGAACGCGCGCGTACGGCCGCTCATCGAGCGGCAGCGTGGTGTCGATCGTCTGGAATTGCTGGGCCGTCGCCTCGATGTCCCAGTGCACGTCGCGGTACGAGAGCACGGCGCGCCGATCGAGGAACGCGGTGCTCGTGCCCTCGGGGCCGCTCGAGAAGTCCTCGAAGTACTGCGCGTCGCTGACGTTCTCCGCCCGCAGCCCGAGTCGAAAGCCGCCCGGCAGCTCGGTGACGTCGAGCAGTTGAATCCGGCTGCGACTCCCGTGGTAGACCGCATCGTTGGGCAGATAGTCCCAGTCGAGCGTGCCGCGGGAGCTCGCGGTGAGAAACCGGAACTCCCCTCCCAGGTCCGGTCCGCGCCGGCTGTACTCCGTCGGCTCGAAGGTGAAGTCGGCGTTGGGCGCGATGTTCCAGTAATAGGGAATCGACAGCACCGCTCCGCTGCGGGAGGTGTTGCCGACCGTCGGAAAGAGAAAGCCGCTCTTGCGCACGTTGCCGAGGGGGAAGGACACCCAGGGCAGATACAGGATCGGCACCCCCTGGAAGTCGATGCGCGTATCTCGGCCGTAGCCGACTTTGCGCCGGGTGTCGAGCGTGATGCTGTGCGCCCGCAGCATCCACGAGTGATCGTCCTCGGGGCAGGTGGTGAACTCCACGTCGGAAAGGCGCAGCACTCCGCCCGGAGTCAGGGCGAGCTCGCCCGCGGCTCCCCGGCCCGGCCGCCGCTCGAGATGGAAGCGCGCCGAGTGGAACTCGGCTCCCTGAGTGGGCGAGTAATGCCCGCCCTTGCCGCTCACGTGCACCACAGGGTCGGAGAAGGTGATTCCGCCGTGGGTGCCGAGCGAGTTGTCGCGGCTGTCGTAGTCGAGCTGATTCGCCTCGATCCGCCGGTCGTCCTGGCGCACCACGACGTGTCCGCTGAGCTTCATCAGGCCATCGGCGGTGAGGCTCGCGTGGTCGGACCAGATGTCGATCTTGCCGGCGGCCGGCGATTTCAACCCCGGAAGCCGCGGCCCGGTGGGGGCGGGCTCGAGGTCCGCCGCGGTGAGGGCGGCAAGCGGCGCCGGCGACCGCATCGGGCACAAGGGCTGCGCCGCCCACAGCAGCGGGATGCCGCCGAAGGACAGCAGAGCGGCACGGAATGGGCTCCAACGCGGCATGAGGCGCGGCATTATAATGGCGCGCCCACCCGCGCGGATTCGAACCTCCACATCCCATGTCCCAGAACGATGCGCGACTCGCGCTGCTGCAAGGTTGGCTGGCGCGCGATCTCGGCCTGCGCCCCTTGCGGATCGAGCGCGCCTCGAGCGACGCCAGCTTCAGGCGCTACTTCCGCGCCGTCTGCTCGAGCGGCACGTTCATCGTCATGGACGCGCCGCCGGCCACCGAGGACGTGCGCCCCTACCTCAGGGTGAGCCGCATGCTCGAGTCGATCGGCATCCATGCGCCGCGCGTGCACGAGGCCGACGTCGAGCGCGGCCTGCTGCTGCTCGAGGACCTCGGGGGGACCCATTACCTGGCGCAGCTTGCCGCGGGGGGCGATCCCGAGCGGCTCTATCGCGATGCGCTCGAGGCGCTCGCGACCATCCAGGTGCGCGGCGCGGAGGTCGCCGCCGAGCTTCCGCCCTATGACCGCGCGCCGCTCGCGCGCGAGCTCGAGCTCATGCCCGAGTGGTTCCTCGAGCGGCATCTGATGCTCGAGCTCTCCGCCGCGGAGCGCGAGATGCTGTCCGCCGCGTTCGAGCGGCTGATCGCGGAGGCGCTCACTCAGCCCTGCGTGTTCGTGCACCGCGACTATCATTCGCGCAATCTCATGGTGGTGAGTGAGCGCAATCCGGGGGTCATCGACTTCCAGGATGCGCTGCGCGGGCCGGTGGGATACGACCTCGTGTCGCTTCTGAAGGATTGTTACATCTGCTGGCCGCGCGAGCGCGTGGTCGGGTGGGTGAGCGGCTATCGCGATGTGCTGCGGGCGCGCGGTGCGCAGGCCGGCAGCACTCCGGAGCAGTTCCTGCGCTGGTTCGACCTCATCGGCGTGCAGCGTCACCTGAAGGTGCTCGGCATCTTCGCGCGGCTGTGGTATCGGGACCGCAAGCCCGGGTACCTGCGGGATCTGCCGCTCACTCTCGAATATGTGCGGGCCGCGTGCCGCATGTATCGGGAGCTCGAGCCGCTCTGCGGATTCATCGAGCGCCGGGTGGTTCCCGGACTGGCGCCCGCCAATGAGCGCGTGGCGCGCGAGAGCGTACCGCAGCCATGAAGCGGGCGGCGAGGCCGCGCAGGGCCATGGTGCTCGCGGCCGGGCGGGGCGAGCGGATGCGTCCCATCACGGACACGCTGCCGAAGCCGCTGGTGCAGATCGCAGGCAAGCCGCTCATCGTCTACCACCTCGAAGCGCTCGCCCGCGCCGGCATTCACGAGGTGGTCATCAACCTCTCGTGGCTCGGCGAGCGCATCCGCGCGGCGCTCGGCGATGGGGCCGCCCAGGGTGTGCGGATCCGATACAGCGAGGAGGGACCGGTGCCGCTCGAGACCGGCGGGGGCATCGCGCACGCCCTGGCCCTGCTCGGCCCGGACCCCTTCCTCGTCGTGAACGCCGATGTCTGGACCGACCTGCAGTTCGGCGAGCTGCCCGCGCTCGGCGACGGCGCGGACGCCCTCATCGTGCTGGCGCCCAACCCGCCGCATCACCCGCACGGGGATTTCGGACTCCTCGGCGACCGGGTGGTCGAAAGCGGGACCGGGCGACTCACCTATACCGGGATCGGGATCTACCACCCCCGGCTCTTTGCCGGATGCGCGCCCGGCCGCTTCCCGCTCCTGCCGCTTCTCAGGCGCGCGATCGGCGCGCAGCGGCTGCTCGGGCGCGCCCATCAGGGGGAATGGTTCGATATCGGCTCCCTCGAGCGCCTGGCCTGGCTCGACGCCCACGTTCGCGGCAGGGCCGGGAAACAGGCCGGGAAATAGGCCGGAACCCC
>JAKAZP010000079.1 GCA_021815905.1 Pseudomonadota bacterium
GGGTCCTTCATGATCGGCAGGCCCCACTCCTCGAACTTGTGCACCGTGGCATCGACGTGGCGGGCGATGTCGTAGCCGAGATCCTCGCGCACCAGTCCCATGAGGTCGTTGCGCGCGTAGCGCACGTGGTCCTCCGGCTGGTTCTCGTTCCAGTGCATGCCCATGTAGCAGTTGATCGCGTACAGGCCCTGGGCGACCGCGCCGCTGCGCTCGATGTTGGCCTTCTCGACGCAGACGATCTTCAGGTCCCGTCCCCAGTAGCGGGATTCGTACGTGGCGCCGCAGCCGCCCATGCCGCCGCCGATGACGAGGATGTCCGAGTCGACGAATACGGTCTTGCGGCTCATGCGACCACCCCTTTCCTGAACCGAGTGCGCGCGAGCGTCGGCAGAGCCCCGACTTTCAGCGCATCGGGCTCGTGGGCGAGCTCCTGCGAGCGGACGGCCGCCTCGCTCGGCGGGGCGTAGTCGGCCGGACCCTTGATCGACCCCCAGGGGGTGGTTCTGATCGGTGAGACGAAATTCTTCTCGCGTCCGTCGCGGAACTTGATGCGCCACGACACCGTGCCCTTCTCCTCCTCGCGCAGCACCCGCACGCTGTGGCCGAGGGGCGCGAAATCCGCGTAGCCGCGGCAGTCGATGGCCTGCTGCGGGCAGGCCTTCACGCACGAGTAGCATTCCCAGCACATGTTGGGCTCGGCGTTGTAGGCGCGCCGGTACTCGGGGTCGATGTGCATGATGTCGGACGGGCAGATGTCGACGCAGTACCCGCAGCCGTCGCAGTTCGTCATGTAGACAAACGTGGGCATGGACTTGGCTCCTCAGTAATTGCTCGGCTGACGGCGGGCGCTGCCGAAGGTCGCGGGCCGGTCGGCCGGCGCGGGCAGGTTGCGGCGGTAGCCGTTGGCCTGCTCGATGCGCTTCTGAAACGCCGCGGCGGGCTTGTAGAACATGTGGGCGAACTTCGACCAGGGAACGGTCCCGAACAGCACCGTGCTCGAGAACAGATACAGGCCGAAGAAGACGTTGGCCCAGAGCGCGCTGTCGGCCGCCTGCAAGCGAGCCCAGATCAGGGCGAACGTCGCGCTCGCGAGCAGCGAGAGGATGAAGAGATCCGCCCGGACCACGCGCAGGCGGGGCTGGCCTTCGGCCGCCACGTCGACCCGTTGCAGGAGCCAGAACCAGTAGCCGCCGATGCAGATCAACGCGGCGCCCGCATACCAGAGCTCGGGCAGGATGGCAGGTCCGGGCGCGGCGGCCGTGGGATAGGCGAAGACCATGATGGCCGTGGTCACGACGTAGAGTACGAAGCCGTACATCGTCGCCAGGTGAGTGAGCCTGCGCAGCGGGTTGCAGAACTCACCGGCCGCAAGCCCCGCGACCACGATGGTATCCAGCGCGAGCGCCGCGGCTTCCCCGGCGCCGACCCGGCGCGTGGCGCCGGAGCGCACGCGGCGCCGATGGGCGAAGAAGTACCGGGCGCTTCCCTTGTGCGCGAGGTCGATCAGCGTCCCGCAGATCACCAACACGAACATGACCGCGACATAGGCCTGCTTCGCGAGCGGCGGTATGGCTGCGGGAAGCGCGGCGAACGGATTGAGCATGAGCACGGGTGGTTCCCCCGGGAAGAGCTGTTTCGTTGTCTTGCGGACCGTCAGTCCACGCCGGGGAGCTGCCGGCCGCAATCCGGGAAAAACTCTATCCCCCGGAGCCCGCGCGCGCAATGATCGATTCGATCGTTAAAAACTATCATTTCAATCTGATAAACTGATTGACGTGACGTTGGATCAACTGCGCATCTTCGTCGAGGTCGCCGAGCGCGGGCACGTCACCCGCGCCGCCGAGGCGCTGCAGATGAGCCAGTCGGCCGCCTCCGCGGCGATCGCCGCGCTCGAGGATCTGTATCAGATCCGGCTGTTCGATCGGGTGGGCCGCCGCATCCAGCTGACCGAGCCCGGCCGGACCTTTCTGCGCGAGGCGCGCGCGGTGCTCGACCGCGCGGCCCTGGCGCGCTCGGTGCTGGAGGATCTGGCGGGTTTCCCGGCCGGTCCCATGGCGCTCGCCGCCAGCCAGACCATCGCGACGTACTGGCTGCCTCGAAGGCTCGCCGCCTTTCATGCGGCCAATCCGCGCGTGCGGCTCAATGTGATGATCCGCAACACCCGCGAGGTCGAGAGTGCCGTGGCCGAGGGTGAGGTGGCGATCGGCCTGGTCGAGGGACCGACACGGCACCCGGCGCTGATCCGCACCCATCTCGATGAGGACCAGGTGGTGCTGGTGACCGCTGCCGGCCGGGAGCCTCTGCCGGTCGCAGCTTCCGGACGAGTCGATCTCAGGGCGCTCAACTGGGTGATCCGCGAGAGCGGCTCCGGCACCCGCCACGCCCTCGAGGAGCTCGCGGCCCGGGAGGGCCTGTCGCTCGAGGACCTCAACGTCTTCCTCGTGTTGCCCGCCAACGAGGCCGTGCGCGAGGCGGTCGAAGCGGGCGCAGGCGCCACCATCATCTCGCGCCACGTCGTCGCCTCGGCGATCGCGGCCGGCACGCTCACCGAGATTCCGATCGAGTTGCCGCAACGCGAATTCGCGCTGGTGCGGCACCGGGACCGCCATGCGACGCTCGCGCAGGAAGCGCTCGTGGCGCACCTGACCGGCGCCGGGGTCATCTGACCGGAGGCGGTCACGCCCCGGGCCCCTCGCCGGCGCCCTCGGGGATGACGCTCGCCTCCAGCACGTGCCGTCCCTTGAGCGAGTTGACGAGCAGACAGGCGCGCTCGGTCTGCTTCAGCAGCCTCTTCGCCTTCGACGTGTCGGCTCCCCGCGGGACGATGAGCGTGGCGTCGAGCTTGAAGTCGGTGAACTGCGGGCGCCGCTCGAGCTCCCGCAGCGTCCCCTCGGCCCGGCACTCCAGCCTGATCCAGCCGAACAGGGCTGCCGCGCTCACCGCGCGGAAGGTCAGGATGTAGCAGTCGGCGATGGCGGACACGAGCAGCGTCTCGGGCGACCAGAGCCCGCCCGCGCCGCCGAACTGGGGCGCCGGAGCGCTCGGGAGCGCCGGCAGCCCCGCGGATGTCAGCGTGGCGAGGCCCGCGGGCGCGCCGCTCGCCTGGGCGATGTAGGTGTGCGGGAAGGGCTGCCTCGAGCGCGGACCGCGCACTCAATGTCCCCAGGCATATCCGAGCTCGAGGTCGTACTGGTGCATCTGCAGCGTGATCGTCTGAGTCGGATCGAAGGTATTCGTGCCGCGGATCGTCTTGTTGGCGGCATAGGTGAATGCGACGCTGAACTCGCCCCCCCCGGCGTCGAGGTGCGTGAACCCGGCCGCGATGTGGTTCTCGATGACGCCCGGGGCGAGGATGTTGAGCGTCACCTGCGAGGAGGGGATCGGCTGCGTCCCGTGGCTCACGCCGACGCGTGCGGTCCAGGTCTGATCGACCTGCCAGCTCATGCCGAGCTTGTACACGGTCATGTCGCGCCAGCCGAAGCCCGGTCCCCGGCTGCCGCCGAGGCAGCTCTGCAGATCCGTGCCCCCGAATCCGGCGGTCGGACAGGCGAACAGGTTCTGGATCGGATTGCCGACGGAGGCGATGCTGTGGTACCAGATCCGCTGCGTGTCGAAGCTGACGGCGACGGGCGGGGTCGGCTTGAATGTCACTCCGACGGTCGCGGATGCGGGGATGTCGAACGAGCCGCCGCCGGCGAACAGATCCCGGTAGCGGGTGAGCTTCGACATGTACATCTTGGAGGTGTAGGAGGCCGCGAGGGCCCATTGCGCGGCCGGCCGCCACTCGATCCCGACCGACGCGCCGCCTCCGTAGGACATCTCGTGGCCGTTGTCGGTGAGCGCTGTCGGCAGCTTCGTGCCGCCGCTCGCCGCGAACGCCTCGGTGTACCCGGCGAAGGCGCCGAGACCGCGCGCCTCGAAGCGCTGCGCGGCGAAGATCAAGGAGGCGCCGATCGCGACGTGCCGGTCCGCGAACGTGCGCGCCAGCGCGACACTCGCGAACGCCTGCATGAGATCGACCCCGGCGGTGCCCATGCCGTAAGTCCCCGGCAGCGTCATGACCGGCGCGGGTCCCGGTCCATCCGGGTCGAAGGTGGCGCTGCCGCCGACCCACTTGGTGTTCATGCCGCCGCGCGCGTAGAAGGCGAATCCGAAGCTGTCCCGCGCATCGAGCTGGCGCTTGAGCGCGAAGTAGGGAATGGGAAAGAGCTTGTTGGCGCTCGTGAGGCTGTTGGGGCCGATGGTGAAGGCGCCGCCGTTGCCGTTGGCGAGGCTGCTCGATGTCGAGTAGCTGCGGTCGGGACTGAAGAGCTCGAGTCCGAGCTCGCTGCCGTCGCCGATCAAGCCGATCCCCGCGGGGTTGGTGGCGAGAATCATCGCCTCCGTGGGGTCGGCGCTTCCGGCGCCTGCGAGCCCCATGCTGTTCACCCCGGCGCCGTCGGTGAAGTACCCGTTCGTGGCTTGCGCGGCGCCCGCGAGCAGCAGCGAGGCCGTGAGCCCGGTCAAAGCGATGTCGAGCTTCATGTCTACCCCCAGGTTCAACGTCGCCCTTGTGTCGGGCGATCGGTGTGTCAGCGCCGCATCGTCAGCCGCTGCGGCGCAGCAGGAAGCGCAAGACCTTGCCCTCGGTGGTGGATTCGACGAGCTCGTTGCCCGTGGTGCGGCAGAACGCCTGGAAGTCCTTGACCGCGCCGGGATCGGTGGCGAGCACCTCGAGGGTGCCCCCCGGCGGCAGGCTCTGCAGCGCCTTCTTCGCCCGCAGGATCGGCAGCGGGCAGTTGAGTCCTTTCGCGTCTAGGGTTTGATCCGCCATGGAGTGTTCGCCGAAGGATCGGCCTCCGTTGGTTCAGATGAACAGGTTGATTTCGGAGCGGGTGGCCACTTCGATGTAGGTCGCGGCTCCCCCGAGCTCGGGCCCTTCGATCATGTCCTTCAGCGTGTACTCGAACAGGTCCATCGTCATCTGGCAGGCGATCATGCGGACCCCCGATTCGGCGGCGAGCGAGCGCAGCTCCGCGATCGACGCCACGCCCTTCTTCTTCATGAGATTCTTCATCATGGTCGAGGCCGCGGCATCGACGCCGGGAATCATGGAGGCGAGGTTGGGCATGCCCATGTGCATGCCTCCGAGCGGCATCTTCATCGCCGGGTTGCCGAGCGGGGACAGGTGCAGGTCGAGGTCCTTCTTCAGCAGCGGCAGGCCGTAGAAGGTGAAGAACATCGTGACATCGAGGCCCATCGCGGCGGCGGTGGTGGCGAGGATGAAGGGTGGGTACGCCCAGTCGAGCGTTCCCTTGGTCACGATGATGGACATGCTCTTCGCGCCGGAGCGCTGCTCGAGGCTATCGGAACTCATCATCTGCCCCCTGGTCGTCGCGGGCGAGCCATGATCCGGAACATATCACCATTTTATAATTTATCAAGCGATGATATCTTCGCTCGCTGCTGAGCGCGCGAGATCCGCGCGCGCGGACTTCGTGGAACCTGACACATGCGATCGGACCGGCCGGCGGTGTTCATCGGCAGCGAGCCCGGCAGGGCGCCGGGCTTCGGTTGCGATCATCCGCTTTCGATCCCGCGCGTCGCGACCGTGCTGTCGCTGTGCGAGGCGCTCGGCTGGCTCGGGGCCGGGGAGTTGCGCAGGAGCCCCAGGGCCTCCGAAGAGCAGCTCGCCCGCGTCCACGAGCGCGGCTACATCGCCGCGCTGCGCGCGGCGGAGGCCGCGGGCGGCGCGAGCATCGAGATGCGCGAGCGTTATGGCATTGGCACGCGCGAGAACCCCGTGTTCCCCGGACTGTTCGCGCGGGCGGCGGAATCGGTCGGCGGCTCGGTGCTCGCGGCGCAGCTCGCGCTCGAGGGCAGTGTCGCCTTCCATCCGGCCGGCGGCACGCATCACGGGCGGCCCGGCCGGGCGAGCGGCTTCTGCTACTTCAACGATCCGGTGTTCGCGCTCCGGCGCCTCGGCGAAGCCGGTCTCACGCGGATTCTCTACGTCGATCTCGATGCGCACCACGGCGATGGGGTGCAGGATGCCGTGCACGACGATGCGCGAATGCACACCCTCTCCATCCACCAGGCGGGCCGCTGGCCGTTCACCGGCGGCGCGGACGACTTCGGCGGCGGACGCTCGCGCAACTTTCCCGTCCCCGCGGGCTTTCACGACGACGAGCTGCGTTTCCTCATGCGCACCGGCGTGCTGCCGTACGCGCAGGCGCTGCGGCCCGAGGCGGTGGTGATCACCTGCGGCGCGGACGCGCTCGCCGGCGACCCGCTCGCCGGGCTCATGCTGAGCAACGGAGCGTTGTGGCAGGCGGTCGGCGAGCTCGTCGCCTTGACGCCCGTGGCGGTCGTTCTCGGGGGCGGTGGCTACAATCCCTGGACGACCGCGCGCTGCTGGACCGGCCTTTGGGGCGCGCTCAGCGGGCGCAGCCCGCCGCCGGTCCTGCCGCAGGCGGCTCGCCGCGTGCTCGCGGGGCTTTCCTGCGAGCTGATCGATGAGGACGCCGTCGATCCGGGCTGGCTGACGACACTCGCGGATCCGCCGCGCAGGGGGCCGGTTCGCGGGCCCGTGCTCGCGCTCGCCCCGGGCCGCGGAAACATACCGGGACTTGCGATTAGCTCATGACCCAAAGTTGGCTCGATCGGCTGAGGACGATAGAAGCGCTCGAGGACGCGCCGCTCGATTCGGCGCTGATCGGCGATCTCGAGCGCGCGGGCGCATCGGTCGCGGCGCGACCCATCCGCTTCGCCACGCCCACTTTCAAGGACTATGCGAGCACGGAGCTGCGGGGGTGCTCGCGCAACAGCTTTCCGGCCTTCTCGATCACCGCAGGCGCCTGCGGACTGAACTGCGATCATTGCCGGGCGAAGATCCTCGAGCCGATGCTGCCGGCCACCTCCCCGGAGATGCTCGACCGGCGGGTGCGCGAGCTGATCGCCAAGCAGGGGCTGCAGGGATTTCTGCTCTCCGGCGGCTCGAACGCCCGCAACGAGATCCGCTATGAGCGGTTCTATCCGGTCCTCGAGCGCTTGAAGCGCGACCACCCGGCGCTCAAGGTCGCGATCCATACCGCGCTCACCGACGAGGCGGGGGCGCGCGCCATGGAGTCCGCCGGCATCGACACGGCGATGATGGATGTCATCGGCGCACAGGCGACCATCGAGCAGGTCTATCACTTGAGGCGCCCCGTGGCCGACTTCGAGGCGACGCTCGCGGCGCTGTGCACGACCACCATGGAGGTCGTGCCGCACATCGTCATCGGGCTGCACTACGGGCGCCTCCTCGGTGAGCCGGCGGCGCTCGAGATCGTGAGCCGGCAGCGCGTCCACGCGCTCGTGCTGGTGGTCGTCATGCCCTTCTATGCGGTGCCCGGAACGTTCGCGGTTCCCGACACGGCCGAGATCGGCAGGCTCTTCGCCGAGGCCCGTCGACGGCTGTCGGACCGCAACGTGCTGCTCGGTTGTGCCCGGCCCCCCGGGATGCACAAGCGCGTCACCGACGCCTACGCCGTGCTCGCGGGGCTCGACGGCATCGCGTTTCCCGCCGACGGAGCGGTCGCCGCGGCCGCGGCCATCGGGCGGCCGTTCGAGCAGCAGCACGCCTGCTGCTCGATCAAGCTCGGCGCGCCGGCGCCCCGTCCGGATGCGCGCGGGTGCGCGGGGACGGGAGTATCCGCGTCCGCCCATCGCCGGACGGAGGTCAACACGTGAGTTGCCTGAAAAGAGGCGCCGAGGGAGCGGAGGCGGGCGCGACCCCGGGGCTCGATGTCAACGCCTTCGAGCGGATGCAGCCGCGCGCGCCGCGGCCGACTCCGCCCGAGCGGCGCAATGGCGCGCGGGTCAAGTCCGCCGATCTGCCGCCGGCGGGGGTGTACCTGCCGAACAACAACGTGCTTGCGCCCCACATGCGCTCGCCGGAATACGTGCAGCTTTCGACCGCCGCCGCCATGACGCTCGGAATCATGCCGGGCAGGATGCACCGGTGCGAGTGCACGCGCTGCCTGAACCTGCTGCTCACCTATCCGGAGGGCTGTCGCGCCAACTGCGCCTACTGCGGCCTCGCGCGCCATCGGGAGGCCGAGCGCGATTACGCCGATCGCAACTTCATCCGGGTCGACTGGCCCGCGGTGCCGGTCGGGCAGATCATCGACATCGTGGCGCGCGATGCGGCGGCGAGCCCGTTCCACCGGATGTGCATCTCCATGATCACGCATCCGCGCTCGGACGCCGACACCGTCGCCGTGCTCCAGGCCTGGACGCGGCGCATCGACCCGGGCGCGATTCCAGTGTCCATCCTCTCGAATCCGACCACCATGGAGCGCGCGGACGTGGTTCGCCTGCGCGAGCTCGGAGCCGACATCTTCACGGTGGCGCTCGATGCGGCGACGCCGGCGATCTTCGACCGCACCCGCGGCAAAGGCGTGCAGTCCCCGCACAAGTGGAGTCATTACTGGGAGATCCTGCTCATCGCGCGCGAGGTGTTCGGGCCGCAGAAGTTCGGCGCCCACATCATCATCGGCATGGGCGAGACCGAGCGCGAGGCGCTCGAGCTCGTGCAGCGGCTCGTGGACCTCGGCGGTCACAGTCATCTTTTCTGCTTCTTCCCCGAGAAGGGCTCGCTCATGGACCACCTGCCGGCGACGCCGCGCGATCAGTGGCGGCGAGTGCAGCTCGCGCGCTATCTCATCGATTACGCCTCGGTGCGCGTCGAGCAGATGCGTTTCGACGAGCTCGGGCGCGTGGTCGATTTCGCCCTGCCGCGGGCGGAGCTCGACCGGATCATCGATGCGGGCGTCGCCTTTCGCACTTCCGGGTGCCCGGGGAAGTTTCGCGACGACATCTCGGCGTGCGATCGCCCCTACGGCGATTCCCCGCCGAGCAACATCGCGAGCTATCCGTTCGCACCGGCCGCCGCGGACGTGAGGCGCATCCGCCGCCAGTTGCGCATCCCCGTGGTGCGGGAGCACTCGTGAGCCACCGCTTTCGCGTGCTCGCTGCCGGGATGCGTTCGCGGGTGCGGCAAGGAGCTGCAACGCGCCCTTCAGGCGCGGTCCCCGAATCGGGGCCGGGCGGCGATTCGCTGCGATTCATTCACTTCCAGCCCGCCGCGCTC
>JAKAZP010000080.1 GCA_021815905.1 Pseudomonadota bacterium
AGCGACATGTGAGCCGCCACGGTATCGGCGAGCCGTCCGGCATGCTCGATTCCGGCGAGCGCGGTCAGCACCTCGGGCGGAACCTTCTTGTTGAGCTTCACGTACTGCTCGAACTGCGAGATCACCGAGCGCGCGAGCACGTCCATCTCCCGCTCGTCGTACGCTTCGACGTCCGGAAGCAGGGTGAGCTCGGCGGAGTAGTGCTCGCCGGTGGTCAGCCGGTCGATGCGCGCGCGATCGGCGCCCTCGACCAGCACCTTGACCGTGCCATCAGGGAGCTTCAGCAGCTGCAGGATGGTGGCCACGGTGCCGATGCGATAGAGGTCGTCGGCCTTCGGATCGTCGACGTCGGCCTGCTTCTGCGCCACCAGCATGATGCGCTTGTCGGCGCGCATGGCGACATCGAGAGCCTGGATCGATTTTTCCCGGCCGACGAACAGCGGGATCACCATGTGCGGATAGACGACGACGTCCCGCAGGGGCAGCACGGGCACCCCGGTGGCGCCGGTCGTCGGCAGAGTGGGAGTAGTTGGATCGGACACGCTCAAGCCCTCGTTCTAGCGGTGCGCTCCTTGACGTTCCGGCGGGACTCGCCGTCGAGAGCCGCGGGCGTCACGCGCACCGCACATCATAAAGCCCAAATGCCGCTGAGGCACCGCGATTCGGCGGCAACCTCGAGCCGGCAAGCGGGGAAAGTTCAATTCGGAGCCCGGCACCGCCTCGGGAACGGGCTCTCGCCCGCGGCCCCCCGGGTGCGGCGCCCGGCATCGTCAGTGCTGATGGGTCCCCGACACCCGCCGGGGCTCGTCCACGCTGCCGAGACGTTCGTCATCGGAGCGGTACACCACGTACGGCTGGGTCGCTCCCTCGATCACGCTCTCATCGATCACGACCTTGACCACGTTGCGCATGGCCGGCAGCTCGTACATGGTGTCGAGCAGCACGGTCTCCAGGATCGTGCGCAGGCCCCGCGCCCCGGTCTTGCGCTGCATCGCCCGATGAGCGACGGCGCGCAGCGCCTCGTCCCTGAACTCGAGCTCCGCTCCTTCCATCTCGAACAGCCGCCGGTACTGCTTCGTCAGCGCGTTCTTCGGCTCCGTCAGGATCGAGACGAGCGCGGCCTCGTCGAGCTCATCGAGCGTCGCCACGACCGGCAGCCGGCCGACGAACTCGGGGATCAGTCCGTACTTGATGAGGTCCTCCGGCTCGACGTCGTGGAAGAGGTCGCTGCCGTGCGGGCGCGAGTTCACGGCGCGCACCTCGGAGGTGAACCCGATGCCGCTCTTCTGCGTGCGGTTGAGGATGATCTTCTCGAGGCCCGCGAAGGCTCCGCCGCAGATGAACAGGATGTTGCCCGTATCGACCTGCAGGAATTCCTGCTGGGGATGCTTGCGTCCGCCCTGCGGCGGCACGGAGGCGATGGTCCCCTCGATGAGCTTCAGCAGCGCCTGCTGCACGCCCTCGCCCGAGACGTCGCGGGTGATGGAGGGGTTGTCGGACTTGCGCGAGATCTTGTCGATCTCGTCGATGTAGACGATGCCGGTCTGCGCCTTCTCGACGTCGTAGTCGCACTTCTGCAGCAGCTTCTGGATGATGTTCTCGACGTCCTCGCCGACGTAGCCGGCCTCGGTGAGCGTCGTCGCATCCGCGATCGTGAACGGCACGTTGAGCAGCCGCGCCAGAGTCTCCGCCAGGAGGGTCTTGCCGCAACCGGTCGGGCCGATGAGCAGAATGTTGCTCTTCGCGATCTCGACGTCTTCCTTCGCCCGGGCCGCGCCGCTGCGGGTCTGCAGGCGCTTGTAGTGGTTGTAGACCGCGACCGCGAGCACCTTCTTGGCACGCTCCTGTCCGATCACGTACTCATCGAGAACCTTCTTGATCTCGTGCGGCTTCGGCAGCTTGTCGCGGGCGCGCTCGGCACGATCCTCGAGCTCTTCGCGGATGATGTCGTTGCAGAGCTCGACGCACTCGTCGCAGACGAACACCGACGGGCCGGCGATGAGCTTGCGCACCTCGTGCTGGCTTTTCCCGCAGAACGAGCAGTAAAGGAGCTTGCCGTCGTCGTGGCGGCCGCGGGAATCATCGCTCATCGAGGGCCCTCAAGGATCACGGCATGTCTCACGCGGCGCCCGTCGCGCCGCCTCTCCCATTTGCTTATAGCATGGGGCGCGCCCGAGACGCAAAGCACCAAAGCACGGCTAAGTCGTTGTAAGAACGGGAATTGCCTCACCGAATTCACAGTTTCCCTGTAGCCGGTTCCCACCGGGAGCGCGAAGCCCCCGACGGGAGCGATCTGGGGCCGGTCAGCCCTCTTTTCCAGCCTTCGCGTCCGGAACCGGAATCTCACCGCGTTTTTCGAGCACTTTGTCGATGAGTCCGTACTTGACCGCCTCGCTCCAGTCCATGAACCGGTCGCGGTCGGTATCCTGCTTGATCCGCTCGACGCTCTGACCGGTGTGCTTGGCCAGTATTCTGTTCAAACGGTCGCGGGTCTCCAGCATTTCCCGGGCGTGGATCTCCATGTCCGCGGCCTGGCCCTGAAAGCCGCCGAGGGGCTGGTGGATCATCACGCGGGCGTGCGGCAGGCAGTAGCGCTTGCCGGGCGTCCCGCCGGCGAGCAGCACCGCGCCCATGCTCGCCGCCTGCCCGATGCAGATCGTGCTGACGTCGGGCTTGATGAACTGCATCGTGTCGTACATCGCGAGCCCGGCGCTCACCACTCCGCCCGGGGAGTTGATGTAGAGCCCGATGTCCTTTTCCGGGTTCTCCGACTCGAGGAAGAGCATCTGCGCGACGACGATGTTCGCCACGTAATCGTCGATGGCGCCGACCACGAAGATCAGCCGCTCCTTCAGCAGTCTCGAGTAGATGTCGTAGGCGCGCTCGCCGCGCGCGGTCTGCTCGACCACCATCGGGACGAGGTTCAGTGCTAGCTCATTCATGTTGGGATGCCTCTTGGCCGAAGCCGGTAACGTCCTTGAAGCTCATGGGCAGGTCCTTCACCTGGGCGCGCCCGAGAATCCACTCGATCACCTGGTCCTCGAGCACCACGGACTCGATCTGGCGCAGGGCCTCGCCGTTCTGCTGGTACGCGCGGCGCGCCTCCTCGGGATTCGGATAGCTCGCCGAGAGCTCCTCGATGCGCTCCTGGACCCGCGCGCGGTCCACCTGGATACCCTGGGTCTTGACGATCTGGCCCAGGAGCAGCCCGAGCGCCGCGCGGCGCCGTGCGCTCGGCTCGAAGGACTCTCGCGGAGGCAGCCTGGACGCGTCGCGAACGCCCATGCGCCGCGCCGCGTCGACCTGCAATTGTTGCACCTGCTCTTCAACCAGCGCTCGGGGGAGATCGATGGAGTTCTCCCCGTAGAGTGCATCGAGAACCTGTGCGCGTACTTTGTTGCGGATCACATCCGCGAGCTCTCGCTCCATGCTCTTGCGTACCTCGGTCCGCAGGGCTTCCACCCCTCCGTCTTCGACGCCGAAGGCGCGGCAGAATTCCTCATCGACCTCGGGAAGCGACTGCGACTCGACCTTCTTCACGGCGAGCGTCAGCTCGGCCGTCTTGCCGGCGAGCGACTTGTTGGTTTGCTCGGGCGGAAAGGTGACGGTCACGGTGCGGCTCTCGCCCGCGACGGCGCCCTGGAGGCCCTGCTCGAGCTCCGGGCGGGACTGCCCGGAGCCGAGGATGACGAGAACGTCCTTGCCCTCTCCGCCCTCGAACGGCTCGCCCCCGATACGGCCGGAGTAGTCGATGGTCACCCGATCGGTGTCGACGGCCGGCCGCTCGACCGCCGTGAACACCGGGCGCTGCTTTCGCATGCTCTCGATCATGGTGTCGATGTCGGCATCGCTCACCTCGGCGCTCGGCCGCTCGACGTGCATGCCCTCGGGAGCCTTGACCTGGATCTCGGGCATCACCTCGAACACGGCGGCATAGCGCAGATCGGAACCCGGGTCGACCGCGATGGGCTCGATCCTCGGTCCGCCCGCGGGCGTCAGGTGGTTCTGGCTCAGCGCCTCGGCGAGCGAGCTGCGCATCAGGTCGCCGACCACCTCCGCGCGAACCTGATCGCCGAATTGCCGGCGCACGACCGGCAGCGGCGCCTTGCCCGGGCGAAAGCCCTTGAGCCGGGCGGTACGGGAGATTTCCTTCAGGCGCCGCTCGATGGCGCTCGCGATCTCGGTGGCGGGCACTGCCACCTCCATGCGCCGCTCGAGACCTGAGGTGGCGGAAACTGAAACTTGCATCGACGACTATCCTCGAAGCTCAACAACGTTCTTGGGGTATGCGAAGGTGAGACGTGCATGAGGCACCCCGACGCCGGGGTTTCGTTGCGCCATGCAAGCCGGTAATTATGGCACGCGCGCCCTCCCGTGCCACGGGCCCGTGGCGGTTCCCGCCGGAATCGGGCTTCCCGGGCTCGAGGCTCCTCTCGAGAGCATGCGAAAGGAGAGACTCGAACTCTCACGGGTTTCCCCACTGGATCCTAAGTCCAGCGCGTCTACCAGTTCCGCCACTTTCGCCCAGGGACGGGCCGCGCCGCCGCCGGGACCGCGGCAGCACCCGATGTGCCGATTATAGGCCTGGAGGCGCCGGCCCGGCCGCAGCCGAAAACTGTATATTATTGCAGCTCCCTAGCGCATCGTCCGCCGCAGCAGCGGCTTGAGGTCCTTCAGGTTGCGCGTGTTGAGCACGTCCGCCGCGCTCACCCAGCCGCGCCGCGCTTGCCGCACGCCGTGCTCGAGGAAGTCCATCTGCGTTCCGGCGTGCGCATCGCTCGCGATGCTGAGCAGAACCCCGCGATCCCGGGCCGCCTTGGCATGCCGGTCGTCGAGATCGAGCCGCAGCGGCTGGCTGTTGATCTCGAGGTAGCAGGGGCGGGAGGCGGCGGCCTCGAGCACCCGCTCGAAGTCGAAGCCCGCCCCCGCGCGCTCCCCGAGCAGCCGCCCGAAGGGATGCGCGAGCACCGTCACGCAGGGCCGCTCGAGCGCACGCAACAGCCGCCGCGTCTGCTTCGCCTCCGGCAGGCCGAGCTGCGTGTGCAGCGCGATCACGACCAGATCGAGCCGCGCGAGCACCGGGTCCGGGAGCGCGAGGGCGCCGTCCTCGAGAATGTCGACCTCGGCCGCTTTCAGCACCTGGAAGCCATGAAGGCTCGCATTCAGCGCATCGATCTCGTCGATCTCGCGCGCGAGTCGCTCCGCATCGAGGCCGTGCGTCACACCGAGGTGCCTGGAGTGATCCGCGATCGCGATGTACGACAGGCCGCGCGCCCGCGCCGCCGCCACCATCCGCGCGAGCGGCTCCGTGCCGTCGGAGGCGTCGGTGTGCACGTGCAGATCGCCCTCGAGGTCGGCGCGCTCGAGGAGCTTCGGCAGCGCGTGCCGTTCCGCCGCCTCGATCTCGCCGCGATCCTCGCGCAGCTCCGGAGCGATCCAGGGCAGTCCCAGGGCCTTGAAGATCTCCTCTTCGGTCGCTCCCGCGATGCGGCTGCGGCCGCGAAAGAGCCCGTACTCGCTCAGTTTCAGGCCGCGCTCCTGCGCCCGCCGCCGCAGGCGGATGCCGTGCTCGCGGCTGCCCGTGAAGTACTGCAGCGCCGCGCCGAAGCTCTCCGGGGCGACGATCCGCACATCGACCTTCAGGCCGCCTCGCAGCACCGCCGAGAGCTTCGTCTCGCCCGAGGCGGTGATCTCGCGCAGCTCGTCGTAACGGGCGAGGGCCGCGAGCGCGGGCCCGGAGTCGGTCGCGCTCACCAGGACATCGAGATCGCCCACGGTCTCGCGGCCGCGCCGGTAGCTGCCCGCCACTTCGACGCGCTCGACGCCCCGCGCCTTCTCGAGATGCGCCCGGAGCGGATCGGCGGACTGTCGCGCGACCGACCAGGGCACGCGGCGCGGGCCGGCTGATGCGCGCGATTCCATCGCGGCGGCGAGCCGGGCGCGGATGCCGGGCCCGAAGCCTCTGAGACCCTCGAGCTTGCCGGCCGCCACGGCCTGACGAAGCTCCTCGGTGCCCTTGATTCCGAGACCGCTGTAGAGCGAGCGGACGCGCACCGGGCCGAGTCCCGGGAGCTCCAGCAGCTCGCGCAGCCCCGAGGGGACCTCGCGGCGCAATCGCTCGAGGGCGCGCAGGTGTCCGGTCGACACGAGCTCGAGGATCTTGGCCGCGAGATCCTCGCCGATGCCCGGCAGCGCATCGAGAGTCGCGGTGCGGGTCTGCGCCCTCACCTCGTGGGGCAGCGTTCGCACCACCTGCGCGGCGCGGCGATAGGCGCGGATGCGGAAGGGATTATCGCCTTGGATGGCGAGCAGGTCGGCCATCTCCTCGAAGGCTCCCGCGATCTCCTCGTTGTGCAGCGGCATGCGGCCTCGCGCCCGGATGAGCTGACCGGATGGATACCCGTGCCGCCCCGCCGGCGCATCCGGTGACATACGGATGAGCCACGGAAAGCCACGATGACAGCGCGGCCGGTGCGGGCTAGCGTTCGGCTCATGCGCTCAGGTGACCGAGTGTTCGCCGATCGCGCGACCGCCGGGGTGGCGCTCGCCGCGAAGCTCGCGCACCACAGGCGCGCCTCCGGGCTCCTCGTCCTCGCCCTGCCCCGCGGCGGCGTTCCCGTCGCTTCGCCCATCGCCGAGGCGCTCGGCGCGCCGCTCGATGTCATGGTGGTGCGCAAGGTGGGCAGCCCCCGGCAACCCGAGCTCGCGATCGGCGCCGTCGCCTCGGGCGGAATCACGGTGCGGGAGGGACGCGCGCCGGTACTCTGCGCGGACGGCGAGCGGGAGTTCGAGCGCCTTGCCGCCGGCGAGCGCATCGAGCTCGAGCGACGCGAGCGCGCCTACCGCCCGGGCCTGCCTGCGCTCGTGCTCGAGGGTCGGCACGTGCTCCTGGTCGACGATGGCCTCGCCACCGGCTCGACCATGCTCGCGGCGGTGCGGGCCGCGCGCCGGGGCGGAGCCGCCTCGGTGACGGTGGCGACACCGGTCGCCTCGAGGGAGGCCGCCGCGCTCGTCGGTGCCGAAGCCGACGAGCTCGTGGTGCTCGAGACGCCGCCGCAGCTCTGCTCGATCGGCGAGTGGTACGTGGAATTCGAGCAGCTGCGGGACGAGGAAGTCTGCCGTCTGCTGGATGAGAGCCGTGAGCGGCGCGCGCGCGGATCGTGAGGGCGCCGGGACGCTCGTCGGCGTCCTCGAGAGAAGCTGCGCGCGCTTTGCCTCCCGGCCGGCCTACCGCAACCTCGGCGTCACGCTGACCTTCGCCGAGCTCGAGCGCGCCTCGCGGGCCCTCGCGGCCTGGTTCCAGCACGCGGGGCTCGCCCGCGGTGAGCGCGTCGCGCTGATGATGCCGAACCTGCTGCAGTACCCGGTGGCGCTCTTCGGCGCGCTGCGCGCCGGGCTCACCGTCGTCAACACCAACCCGCTCTACACCGCGCGCGAGCTCCGGCACCAGCTCGAGGACTCGGGGGCGAGCGCCATCGTGGTGCTCGAGAACTTCGCCCACGTGCTCGAAGCGGTCATCGCGCAGACGCGGGTGAGGCGCGTGATCGTCACCGCGGTCGCCGATCTCGCGCCGCTGCCCAAGCGCGTCGCCGTCAACCTCGTCGTGCGCAGGGTGAAGCGCCTGGTGCCGCCCTATACGCTCGCAGGCGCCGTGCCCCTCAGAGCCGCGCTCGCGCAGGGCGAGGCGCTCGAGCTCGCCCCGCCCGCGCTCACTCCCGAGGATCTCGCATTCCTCCAGTACACCGGCGGCACCACCGGGGTTCCGAAGGGCGCCATGCTGACCCACGGCAACATGGTGGCGAACCTCGGGCAGATGCGCGAGTTCTGGGGCGCCATCATCGAGCCCGGGGGCGAAGTGATGGTGACGCCGCTGCCGCTCTATCACGTCTTCTGCCTCACCTGTAACTGCCTGCTGTTCCTCGATCAGGGAGGACTCAACCTGCTCATCACCGACCCGCGCGACATTCCCGCGATGATCGCCGAGCTCGCCCGCACGCCCTTTTCCATGATGACGGGAGTCAACACGCTGTACGCGGCGCTGCTCGATGATCCGCGCTTCCGGCGCCTGGACTTCTCGCGCCTGAAGCTCGGGGCCGCGGGCGGCGCGGCGCTGCACCCGGGCGTCGCTGCGGATTGGTTGAAGACCACCGGACGACCGCTCCTCGAGGGCTACGGCCTCACCGAGGCGTCCCCGGTCGTCGCCTGCAATCCACCCGAGGCGCCCCGGCTCGGCACCGTCGGCATACGGCTGCCGCGCACCGAGATCAGCATCCGGGGCGAGGACGGCGAGCTGCCGCGCGGGGAAGCCGGGGAGCTGCGGGTGCGCGGACCCCAGGTGATGCGCGGCTACTGGCACCGTCCCGAGGAGACCGCCGAGGTGCTGAGCGCGGACGGCTGGCTGCGCACCGGCGACATCGCGCTGCTCGAGCCCTCCGGGTACCTGCGGATCGTCGACCGCAAGAAGGACCTCATCAATGTGTCGGGCTTCAAGGTGTTTCCGAACGAGATCGAGAGCGTGCTCGGCGAGCATCCGTCGGTGCTCGAGTCCGGCTGCATCGGCGTGCCCGACGCGCGCTCGGGGGAGGCGGTGAAGGTGTTCATCGTGCCGCGACCCGGAACCCGCCTCACGGTCGATGAGGTGCTCGCGCACTGCCGCGCGCGGCTGACTTCCTACAAGATCCCGAGGCAGGTGGAATTCCGCGACACTCTGCCGAAATCGCCCATCGGCAAGATCCTGCGGCGCGAGCTCGCGCGCGAGCAGGCCGAGCGCGCCGCGTAGGCGCTCAGCGCCTGCCGATCAGCAGCCGCAGGCTGCGCGCGAGGCGCGCGCCGTAAGGGGGACGCATTCCGAGCAGGCCCGCCACGTCGATCCGCGTCTGCCGGAACACGGCGCGGGCGTGACTGAACTGCCGGAAGCCCCGCTCCCCGTGATACGCCCCCATGCCGCTCGGGCCGACCCCGCCGAAGGGAAGATCCTCCACCAGGAAATGGCTCGCCACGTCGTTCACCGTGACCGCGCCCGAGCGCGTGAGGTCGAGGATCCGGCCGAGCTCGCCGCGGTCGTGGCCGAAGTAGTAAAGCGCCAGC